>CACYDC010000144.1 GCA_902773025.1 uncultured Ruminococcus sp. | reverse complement strand
TAATCAGTCATACAACAGCAAGAAACAATATTCTCATCTCGTGACTGAAAGTTTATCATGCGAACTTTAAGAATCGCGGGAGTAACATGGATAAGCATACTTGCAGCGAGCGTAGTGAGCGGATTCGCGAATTGACCGCGGCGGCACGCCGCCCGTTCGCTGCGCTCACTGCGTGGTAAGCGTAATAGAGTTGCTCCCGCGGTTCTTAGTTAACAACGTAATTACGTTACGTTCACGTTACAACAAGGAACAATAATTCTGATATAATGACAATGAGTTTATTATGCTATAAATGAGCACCGCGGAAACAACACGGCAAAGCTGATTTGTAGCGAACGTAGTGAGCGGCTACGCGAACATGACACCGGCGGCACGCCGGTGCTCACTGAGTAGTAATAATTTCTTTATCGTGACTTTATATGTACGTGTGAATGAAACGTTTCTGTGTTGTTTAGATATTATGCTTATCACGCTGCGTACAGTATCAGCAATAAAACTTGTAAAAAAATCGCCGCATATCAATACGACGATTTTTTCATTATTCAGAATTAATCATTACACACAGCTTCTGATATATGCTGTGATAATTTCTACAGCCTTCTTTGCGGCAGATTCAGCAAATACAGCATATTCTACATGTGCGCCGTCATCGCTTGTACTGTCATCAGATATCGAACGAAGTATACAAAATGGAACTTTATTGATATAACACACCTGTCCGATACTGCCGCCTTCCATTTCACATGCAACTGCGCCGAATTTCCTGTTCAATTCAACTCTCTGTTCCTTTGTTGATACAAAATAGTCGCCTGTAGCTATCGTTCCGGTGGTAAAATCAATATCTCCAAGCAGCTCGCAAGTCTTTTCAAGCTCACCGCACAGTTTTTTATCACATGGAATATATATAATATTTTCCTGCGGAAGAAAAAGAGTACCTGCCTCATCCCCGAGCGCAGTAGTATCAAAATCATGCTGTACAGCTTTTTCAGCTATCACAACACTCCCGATATGTGTCAAGTTTGAAGTGCTACCTGCTATACCTGTGTTAATGATTCTGTCCGGTTCATACTCAAGTATCATCGTCTGGGCACACATAGCGGCATTTACCTTGCCTATGCCGCATTTAGCAATAACACATTCAACCCCGTCAATAATTCCTTTTGTATATTTTAAAGAGCTTATGACCCTTTCTTCCGGAGCATCCATTTTTGCAATAATACCGTTAACCTCGATATCCATTGCGCCTATTATTCCTAACATCTTATATCTCCTTATATGCTTTATTAAGTTCAGCTGACTGTAAAATACAGATAAGACTCTGTTTTTCCCGGATTTTCAGTTTTTGACGTGGTGTCCTCCCGCCTGCGGCGGGCATACGGCCTTTCGCCGTTTTACAATCGGCTGCGCTTTATTCTGTACGCAAAGCCTTTACCGGGTCCTGCTTTGCCGCTTTTTTAGCCGGAATAAGTCCTCCTATCAGAGTAAGCATTACGCTCAGCACTACAAGTATCACAGCACTGACAACCGGAAGAGATGCATTTACGTTTTCAGAATCAGCGACCGCGTGTATTATTATATTCGCCGGTATAAGCATCAAAAGCGTCACACCTATACCCATTAATCCGGAAAACAATCCGATAATAAACGTTTCTGCATTGAATACTCGTGAAATATTTTTCTTTGACGCTCCTATTGCGCGAAGTATTCCTATTTCCTTAGTTCTCTCAAGAACTGAAATGTAGGTTATTATTCCTATCATTATCGAAGATACGATCAGTGAAACCGCAACAAATGCTATAAGCACATAGGATATTACATTTATTATTGTCGTGATAGAGGACAAAAGCAGACCCATATAATCCGTGTATGATATTTTATCATTTTCATCAGAGCCTTCATTATATTCCTCTATGCATTCCAGTATCCTGTCCTTATCCTCAAATGTATCTGTATATATAGAAATCGAGGACGGCGCATCAAGACTTACAACACCAAAAGCTTTCATATTATCGTCGTAGCTTCCGGGGGAAACATACATATCATACATCTCAAGCAGCACTTTTTTATCTGCCATTGCTATATACTGATCAAACTGCGCGGCAAGCTGTGATTCATCGACAGATTCCATCTGTTTTTTTATTTTATCGTCTTGCGAAGGCATAGCAGACATAAGCGATTTTAAAAAATTCGCTTTTTCAGATATACCCATTTCCGCAAAGTATTGTTTTACATCCTTTATTTTTGATTCATCGTCCTGCGGATCAAAACTCATTCCTGTCAGAACATTCATCTTCTGATTATTCTTCTGTTCCTTTACAATTTCACTATCGTCAGCATATTTAATAAGATAATCAGTCAAAAGCTGAGTATACCCCAAGGAGGTTGAAATAAGCTTTGTTTTATTGTCCTCCACCGGACGAATGATACCGGTGATCTTCATCGTTATTGCTTTTTCGTCTGTCAGAGATTTAAGCTCTTCCTGATTTGTAACCTTATTATATAATCCGGACTGATTCTTCACATAATAATCACTTGCCGGCAAAATATATATCTTTGTATTACAGATATCAGAATACTTCCATTTCTTTTCATCAAATTTAACTTTCTCTCCATTGCCGATCTTTTTCATCATATCCTTGTAATCCTTTGCCGGAAGGATACCCATCTCATACAGTGTAGTCAGCGGCACCTCATTGTTCTCATCAAGAACGAGGATCATCTCATCATAATCCTTAGGATAATCTCCGTATACAAGCTCATAATTCTTTTTTATAGCATCGCCTACTGTTTCACCCTTTGTCCCCGGGAGTATCTGCGACATATTGTTGTTTTTCATCTTTGATGACATACTTGTCATAACGCTCATGCTGCTGTCGCCTGAGTCACCGCCCATTGACATACCGAAAGTAGAAGCCATTTCTTCATTTAGTGTTGAACCATCCAAATTTACAAGTTCGCCATTCTTATCTATACTGAAAGCGTCAAACTTTGTTGTGTAGCTGTATACGATACCATTTGAACCAACGTACTTGTGTATTTTGCTTTTCGGATCATCAAGGTATTTCTTGAATTTTGTAAGATTGTTTTTTGTTACGCTTGATGTAAAATTCGAGAAATTCTCAAGGCTGCTGTTATCCGAATAAACAGCATCATTTTCATGTTGTTTTTCCTTTGATTTATCTCCGTTTGAAATATCCATCAATGCGCTGAAATCAATTGTCTGTTCTTCAATAGTTATCGGATATGATGCCATTGCGTCGCGCTGTATATCAGATATATAGGTATTTACGCCATTTGACAATGACAGTATGAGCGCAATGCCGATAATGCCTATTGAACCTGCAAACGAAGTCAGTATTGTCCTGCCCTTTTTAGTACGCAGATTATTAAAACTAAGCGCAAGTGAAGTAAGGAACGACATTGATGTCCTGCCCATCTTTTTATGCTCAGGGGGGGTTTCATCCTTTTCGTTTACCTCAAAAGGATTGCTGTCGGATGTGATTTTTCCATCTCGCAGCTTCACGATCCTTGTTGAATACTTTTCTGCAAGCTCCGGATTATGAGTTACCATTATAACAAGTCTGTCCTTGGCAACCTCCTTAAGCATATCCATTACCTGCACACTTGTTTCACTGTCAAGCGCTCCGGTAGGTTCGTCAGCAAGCAAAATATCCGGATTATTAACGAGCGCTCTGGCTATTGCCACTCTCTGCATCTGTCCTCCGGAAAGCTGATTCGGACGCTTATGCATATGTTCTCCCAAACCTACTTTTTCAAGGGCATCCTTAGCGCGTTTGCGTCTTTCAGATTT
>CACYDC010000143.1 GCA_902773025.1 uncultured Ruminococcus sp. | reverse complement strand
GATGTTGGTATGAAAAATTATTATTCCGGATATCATTGAACCGGTAACAAGTCAAAAATAAATTTACGCAATTAATTCCTATTACAACGAAACTCCTCACCGTGAGAATACATCCCGCGGTGAGGAACCTTAATCTGTTGAAATTATTATTTCTTATCAATCATTTTGTTCATTTTCTCAACTTTGATTCGGATAGAAATATAAATGATAAACCAGATTATTAAAAAGGCAACAACAAAGATCGATGTAAATATCCAGACTTTATTCAAGGGAATCCAACCGTTCAATATATAGACTGCCAGATAATCTATATATAATGCGGACATCTGAATCAATCCGGCAAATATTTTTGGTATGCTGTCAATCTGATATACGACAGATACACCTGCAGCTACAAAAGCCATTATCGTCACAGAAACAATGCCAAGAACTACCTCGTTTACCGTCAGACCGGAAACCACACCTGTTGCCTGTAATACTGACCATACTATTGCAAGAATTACCGGACCTGTCCAGGCAAACAATGATCCTCTGATAAAAAAATCCTTTATAAATTTTTTCATAACCTATACCTCCTTTTAAGCTCTGCAAAACACCTTCTGGAAATACATTCAACATATCCGCTCTTAAAAACTGCGTCCACAGCTCCCGAAAGCTGCACCTTGAATTTTGATATCTTCTTCCAGTTTGCAATTGCGGATTTACTGATTCTCTCAAAATTAACCGGAAGCTCGTTTTCAAGCTCGTACAGTCTTCTCCGGACAAGATAATTTCTGCCGTTATACAATGCAAACGTCTTTTCTTTTTCCACGACAAAGCATTCTATTTCGCTTATCTCGAGCATAAATATCTCATCATCTATGTATCCAGGAATCTGCTCCGATATTCTGTCCTGAATAACAAGCCTTTCTATTTCATTGATAAGTGCTGTCCGCTCATGGACATTGGCGATTATCTCCTCCTGACAATCCTTATCAATAAATATCTTAAAAATCAATTGTCATCACCTCCGTTAGCTACATAATACACCATATTATTCTTTCTGTCACAAAAATACGGTATTCGGTATCTGTGGACAGGTAAACGGTAAAAAAGCTCCCAACTATCGGTAATTGAACCGATAACTGGGAGTTTTAGTTTTGCTCATGCTGACTGCAACAGTATTCAGCGTCAGTACAATGCGATCTTTGAATTATTCACAATGCTTTTCCCATTCTTCTGTTTTTTCGGCTGCGAGCCGCTGATGACAGCAATACCAGCATCCCGGTTATTCGGCAAGCCTGGATTTGTCAATCTGTTTCTTTATTTTCCTGAAAGCTTTCAGATATTGATTTTTCACACCATTTTCCTGTTCGTTTTCACAAACTGAAACCAGAGTTTCATAAAGATCAGAATTGAAATATTCTTCCAATAAAATAATTCTTGATAATGCATATGCACTTCCCCAGCGAATGACTGTACCCTCTGCTTTTGCATTATCTAATAATACCGGGATACAATCCCTGACTGCCTGCGGATACTTAGATGCTAAATTCCCGATTATTCTTGATGATTCCCGTTTACAGGAATTATCCTCAGCGGAGATGTACTTCTTTGCAAATTCAAGATAATCCTCACTTAAATCCATAAGTCCCTTGCCGGATATTTCTTCAATTGCTTCCAGAACAGCAGAAACCTTCTTATCTTTTAATTCAAGTGATGCTGATTTTATTTCTTCTGTTGTAAATTCACCATGCAATATTCCATCGATGATCATTGATCTGGCATCTGTCTTTTTTATACTCTTATCATTGAGAATATCTGCTAATCTCATAGATTGCCTCCCTATTTATTCTGATTCCGCTCATCTGCAGCTTGTCTGAGCGTATTTTTATCTCCTTGTAACGATTTTGTATTTTCCGTGTCCGCTCATAAAGCATAACAGTGCCCCCTCTGAACAATGTACCTCGCAATAAAAACGAGCTGAATAAACACTGCATTACAGCTGAGCAATTCATTACAGATCAGAACACTGAAGTCCACAGTAGCTCAACAGCAGAAAAAGAAAGATTAAGTTACTGCATAGATTTATCGGATATGATACATCATTTTCAATCTTTGTGCTTCATTAGCATCAAATCCGAATTTCTGATAAAAAGGTATTTTATCAGGCATTGAACATAATTCAACAAAAACTCCTGTACCGCAGATTCCATTATCATTGACAAATTTCAGCAGCTCATTGATAAGCATACGTCCGACTCCTTTTCCCTGATATTCAGGTCTTACAATCACATCTTTTATGTAATAATCCAATCCCATATCACCGAT
>CACYDC010000142.1 GCA_902773025.1 uncultured Ruminococcus sp. | reverse complement strand
TTAAATTTATCATTGCAGGCGATACCGGCAGAATCTTCATTGAAGCTGTTCTCCCCCTGCTTTATCAAACAAACGCTTTGTTTCAAAATCAAGTCCCCTGTTTTTCCTTAGCTCAAGTCCCGGATCTTCATCCAGAATTCTTCTTGCAGCTTCCTGAGTGCTTTCAAGTATATCCATATCAGACATACTTGCGATCTTTAATTCCGGCAGGCCATGCTGTCTTGAACCGAAGAAATCTCCGGGGCCCCTGAGTTTAAGATCTTCATCTGCTATCTTAAAGCCGTTATTCGTATGACACATAACACTAAGCCGTTGTCTTGTGTTATCGCTTTGTTTATCTGAAACAAGAATACAGTATGATCTGTCCTTTCCTCTGCCGACCCGTCCTCTCAACTGATGAAGCTGAGATAATCCAAAGCGTTCGGCATTTTCTATCATCATAATAGTAGCATTCGGTACATTCACCCCGACCTCAATTACGGTAGTTGAAACAAGAACATCTGTTTTTCCCGACACAAACGATTCCATTATTTCATTTTTATCCTTAGCTTTCATCTTACCATGCAGCAAAGCGGTCCTGCACCCGGCCAGCGGTGTACCTGCAAGAAGCTTTATATACTCCTGTGCAGATTTAAGATCACTTTCATTATCCTCGACAAGAGGACATACAATGTAGCACTGATTACCATTATCAATCTGTTTCTTCAGAAAGCCATAAGCGCGAAAACGCTTGCCGCTGTCAATAAGATATGTGTCAATTTTCTGCCGACCCGGCGGCATTTCATCCAGAACAGACAGATCAAGATCGCCGAAGATCATGAGCGCAAGTGTTCTCGGAATAGGCGTTGCCGACATTACCATAATGTGGGGGCTTTCTCCCTTTGAAATAAGAGCCGCCCTTTGTGCCACACCAAAGCGATGCTGCTCATCAGTAATTACCAATCCCAGTGAACGGAATTTTACATTATCAGATATCAATGCATGTGTACCGATAACAATATCCGTTTCACCATTCTCCAAAGATTCATATATAAGTCTTTTTTTAGCAGCCGTAACAGAACCTGTCAGCAAGGCCGCATTAATTTTCATTCCCTCAAACAGATATGAAAGAGAGTCAAAGTGCTGTTTTGCCAGTATTTCTGTCGGCGCCATAAAGGCACACTGCATACCGTTTTTTACCGCACTATAGCAAACCGCTGCCGCCACAGCCGTTTTTCCCGAACCGACATCGCCCTGTATAAGTCTGTTCATCGGATATACATTCTCAGTCATATCACCGATGCACTGACTTACTGCACGCTTCTGCGCACCCGTAGGCTCAAACGGAAGCAATGAAAAAAACTCCTCCGTATAATCACGGGTAATCTTCATACAGGCCGTTTCCTTCCGGCTGCCGCCCTTCAGCCTTGCCAATCCAAGCTGAAGCACAAGCATTTCTTCAAAAGCAAACCTTCTCCTCGCCCTTTCAACCTCGTCAAGGCTTTCAGGGAAATGTATACTGTACAATGCCTTATCAAGCGGACACAAACCATATTTATTCATAATATCCTGCGGCAAAGGATCATTGATCTTTTCAGGCAGCATTTTTATTGCCTGTTTTACAGCAGCTTCAATTTGTTTTGTTGTAAGTCCGGCAGTCTGCTGATATATAGGGTGAATACAGGCATCTCCGATATCCGAAACAGCCGGAGCTGTCATTTCATAATGTCCCCCTGAGCGCTTAACTATACCGTAAAAAAGAAATTCCCCGCCGTCACGCAGTTTATCATACACATACTGCTGATTAAAAAATGTGATCGTCATATAGTTTTCTTCATCACACACCCCCACCTTCAGCAGTGTCATACCTCCCCTTATATGCGCCGGCGGATATGCGCGATCTATTCTCGCACAAACACAGCAAGGTGTATTGTCAGGCGCATTTTCAATTGTATATGGTTCACTCCAGTCCTCATATGTTCTCGGATAGAAACGTATCAGATCACCAATGCTATGTATTTTCAGCTTTTCAAAAAGCTTTTGTTTTTTAGGTCCGACACCGGAAAGCCTTGTTATTGGTATTTTGAAAAGTGACGGCAATCTGACATCTCCCCGATCTATGTTATATTATTGTATTTCATTCCCATACGCCTTTACATCTCACACCGGATTTTAGTGCAAGCTTTTCGAGCATTTTTATTTCATCCTCTTCAATCGATATTCCCAGGCCTTCTTTAAGCGACTGCGCATACGACGGCTTAGTAAGTCCTATAATGGGAATGACTCCCTTTGATACTGCCCAGGCTAACGCGATCTGAGCACTGTCGATCTTATATTTATCTGCAAGCAGTTTGATATAATCTATAAGACGCTGTATTTTTCTGAATTTTATCTTGCTGAACGAAGCCGCGCGCAATGACATTGACGGAAAATGATTTTCCGCATCATAATGTCCCGACAGCGCGCCCTGTTCAAGGATCATATAACCAAAAAACAATATTTTGTTCTTAAGGCAATATTTTAAAATCTTTGTTTCCCTTTCAATTGTCAGAAGGCTGAAATGATTCTGCACAGCCTCCAGTGAAACACCGTTTTCTTCCAATGTTATCTGCGCTCTTCTGATCTGCGCAAGATTGCCGTTAGAAAGCCCGATACTTCCGATCAGTCCTTCTTTTTTCAACTGAGCGATCTCTTTCATATTATATTCGAGATTTCTCGGGGAATGAAGCCAGTATATATCGACTTTATCAATTCCGAGTCTGTCAAGACTTGCTGTAAGCGCTTCACGGTTCTCATTCTTTTTATATCTTCTGTATGGATAATGCTTTGTTGAGATAAGAACATTTTTTTCTTTTATCAAACTGCCTATCAATTTTTCGGCACTTCCCATGCCATAGACTTCTGCTGTATCCCAAACATTAAAACCAAGATCGTATGCTGTTTCAAAGGTTTCTTTCAGCTGATCTTCGTTATAATGATTTCCGAAAACGATTTTTCCCCCGTTAGATCCTGTACCCCACGCCCAGGTTCCGATCATACAGGTTTCCGCAGTTTTGCCACCCAAAACGTATTTCATTTCGTACCCTCCCCCGAAAGGTTTTCCCGGCACCCATGCCAGGTCTTTAATGCAGACAAGGTAAAAACATATTCCGATCACAACTGACAAAAATCATAATTAATCATAGTATTATCTTACCCTTTTTTTAGCGTGTTTTAATTCTGTATAAGAAACATAGCAACATCTTACGCTATTACAGTCAGACCTGTATACGATATTCATCCACCATATGCCATAGAGATTCCTCCACAATAGCATCTATACGGATACCGTCGGCTGTATATTCTTCCCCCTGCAGTGCGCCGGCCTGTCTTAGCACTGCAATAACTGATGCCTTATCAAATGGGATCATGAGCTGATAATGACGCAGTCTTACAGGCAGATTTTCCTCCACACTCCGCAGAAGCTCATCTATACCGGCCCCGTTTTTTGCGCTTATACGAACACTGTCCTTGCCTCCCGGCAGATCAAGCGGATTTCCGACAAGATCACATTTATTAAAGACATTGATTATTGGCCTTCCTTCACAGCCAAGCTCCTTAAGCAGGGAGTTTGTAACATCAAGATGGAGCTTATATTCCTCGCTTGAAGCGTCACATACATTAAGAATAATATCAGCCAGTGCCGCTTCTTCCAATGTGGATTTGAAAGCCTCCACAAGATGATGCGGTATCCTTCTTACTAACCCGACAGTATCGATCATCATAACCGATACACCATTCGGAAGCTTAAGCGCCCGTGAAGTCGGATCAAGAGTAGCAAAAAGCTTATTTTCAGAGAGAACTCCTGCCTGAGTAAGAGTATTCATAAGTGTTGATTTTCCCGCATTTGTATAGCCCACTATTGCAACGGTGATAACACCGTCCTTTTTCCTTCTTGATCTGAGCTGATCACGCCTGTTTGTCATATGTCCAAGCTCATCCTTAAGCGCTTCGATCCTGCGCCTGATATGACGTTTATCGGTTTCAAGCTTTGTTTCACCCGGTCCTCTGGTGCCGACACCGCCTCCGAGTCTTGACATTTCCTTTCCTTTACCCGAAAGTCTGGGCAAAAGATATTTAAGCTGAGCAAGCTCTACCTGAAGCTTACCCTCGTTGCTTCTTGCACGCACAGCAAAAATATCAAGTATAAGCATTGTTCTGTCAATAGTTCGTACATCGGTAGCCTGTTCGATATTCCTTATCTGAGTGGGTGTAAGTTCTGTATCGAATACAATAAAATCTATATCATTTTCCTGACAGAATAAAGCAATCTCCTCCAATCGTCCGGAACCGATACAAGTTGCGCCGTCCGGCTTATCACGCTTCTGCATTACGGAAGCAACAGGCTCAGCTCCTGCGCTGCTGACAAGCTCATACAGTTCTGACATTGAAGCTTCTGCATCATATTCTCCGGTATCTATACCTACCATCAGCGCGCGCTGAATTCTGGTTTCATTTTCATACAATTCCATACAATTCCTCCGATGCTCTCATACAATTACAAAGCCTTTAATCAAAATATATCATAAAGAATAAAAGAAATAAAGTATTTTCTTACAAAAAATACATATCATTCAAGAATCATATTTCATCTTTCCGTGATGTATGTTTATTCTTGACCGATTCATAGTTTTTAACGTATTTTCTTGGTGAACAGCTATATTTTTCACTAAAGGCCCTGGTGAAATATGAAAGATTATTAAATCCGCATTCCATTGCGGCCGTACTGACAGATTTTCCTTCTCCGGTCAGTTTTTCAGCTGCAATTTCAAGACGGTAATTTTTCAGATACTGAATAAATGAACTTCCGGTAAGCTCACGAAACATTTTTGAAAAATGGCTGGTCGAAAAGTTACACAATGCCGCTGCTTTTTCAACAGTTATATTATCGTTATAATTATTCTTTATAAATGATATTGACCTTTTAAGCTTGTCGTACAATGAATTTATATACTGTTCCTGTTGGTCCTCCGGTTTACTCATGCTGCAAAGATAATGCATAATTGCAAAAAGGCCTGATTTGATAATAAGCTCTATTCCATTTTCACTGCGGTATCTGAACGATATCAGCTGTTGAATATACGGCTTTAAAACACCATTGAGTTCATTTTCGGAAGATATATATCTGGGTATAATCATTTTTCCGCTGTAAACAGGCTGAAAATACTTTTCATAGCATAAATCCCTTGTATTATTTTCAAGCAAAGATAACCGAAAAAGAATATTGTTATAATAAACGCTGTCATTTTCATATTGTCTTATTGAATGTACAAGCTGCGGCTGTATACAGGCGATTTCCCCTTCAGAAAGTACAATTTCATCCCCCTGTACCGTTACAGCCATTCTGCCGTTCTGAACGTATATCAGTTCCATTTCATCGTGCCAATGCAGCGGAAAATACGTGAGCCATTCCGGAATCCTGCCGGAATAGACTGTAAATGGAAACGATAGTTTTCCATGCTGTTTTGTTTCGTGCAGTGCAGACATAATATCGCCCCCGATAATCGTTTTGTGTTAATATATTAATAGGATTCTAATTGTATTATAATACATAAAATCATATAATACAATAAAGTTTATCCTCCGGCCCGGTGCCCGGGCAGTCGTATTTGCAATTCCGTTCGCTTCGCTCACTGCGTGATTAGCGTAAATAAGTTGCTCCCGAGGTGCTGAGTTAACTGCGTAATAACTTATCAGTCATGCGACAGTGTCTTCCAAATCTCCCATAATTATTTTACACTGAACATCCCGCGCACTTATGTATGCAAATATCAGTCAAATGCGTGAACTCAGCTGCCCGGACATTGGTATCCAAACAGAAATTTGCCGTATTGTTATTTTAGCAGAGATGAAAAAGAGGCATAATTATGAAAAAAATGAAATTATTCAGCCTTGCATGGCCAATATTTGTAGAAACTGTGCTTTTCATGCTGCTCGGCTTCATTGACGTTTATATTTTAAGTAAATATGACGACCTTGCTGCATCATCAGTAAATACTGCTAACCAGACCATGTCTATTATTACAATAGTTTTTACCGTCATTTCAGGAGCAAGCGCAGTACTGATCTCACAGTATCTTGGCGCAGAAAAAAAAGAAGCTGCATCCAGAATCGCAGCGCTTTCTATCAGCTTTAATCTGATTACAGGCATTATTGTAAGTATTATCTTTTTGCTGTTCAGCGATACAATTCTCGATTTTATCGGCGCATCAGGAAATGTCCGGAAATTCGCTTCGGAATATCTTCGTATTGTAGGAAGTTCATTGTTTATGCAGGCCAGTCTTAACGTTATGGCAGTAATTGTACGCAACCATGGCCTCACAAAAGTAACCATGTATATTACCGTCGGAATGAACATTGTAAATGCTGCGCTCGATATAATATTTGTTCCGGGACTTTTCGGTATGCCTCGTCTGGGAGTAACAGGTGCTGCAGCAGCTACGGTATTCAGCAGACTTGCCGGTGGTATTGTACTGACAGTATTTATGTTCAAAAAAGTAGAAAAACCTTCGATATTCAAAACGCTTTTACCTTTTCCAAAAAAGGATATTGCAGATATTATCAGAATCGGTGTACCATCAGCGCTTGAAACATTTTTGTATAACCTGTCGCAGCTCGTAATAACCTCGATCGTCCTTATATATCTCTCGGAAACAGAGCTTATAACTAAAACCTATGTGCAGAATATCTCTATGTTTTTCTATGTTTTTGCCTTATCTATCGGACAAGCCTCGCAAATCATGACAGGTCACTATGTAGGAGCAAAAAAATACGATGAAGCATATCGACATGGACTTCGTGCATATTTAAGTGCCCTTGCAATGACAATTTCAATATGTCTGATCGGCATTATCTTCAGGTACAGATTGATGGGGATATTTACAGAAAATAATGAAATAATAACGCTTGGTTCATTCATCATTCTTATAAATATTGTGCTTGAAACAGGAAGAACAACAAACCTTGTCGTCATAGCCTGTCTGCGCGGAGCAGGAGATGTATACTTCCCGACAATATGCGCAATTTTTTCCATGTGGCTCATAAGCGTTCTGGGAACGTATATTCTTGCCGTAAAGCTTGGTATGGGAATATACGGCTTATGGATAGGCATTTCAGCAGATGAATGCTTCAGAGGAATTCTCATGATCATCAGATGGAAAAAAGGAAAGTGGCGTACAAAAAGCATTATTCAGAATTATTAACATATAACATCTGAGGAGGGACATTATTATGAACTTAGCCGCAATAAGCCACAGATCAAACGCTCAATACACCTATGCAGCAGACAGCGATCATGTTGTGGTGACAATCAAAACAGGAAAGGATGCAGACAATACATTCATTATCTGCGAAGATCCGTTTATCCACGAATTAAACAGAAAAAGGGAATGGTACGGCAAAAGAAAAAAAATGGAACTTTTTCTTGAGCTTGAAAACCATTACATATGGAGGATAAAACTTTGCCCCGAATACAAGCGTCTGCAATACTATTTTGAAATAGAAGCCGAAGGACAGATATATACTCTGTACGAAAATAAGCTGACGCGCAAAGAAAATGAAAACGACAGATCAAAACAGTATTTTAAATTTCCATGGCTGAATCCATCCGATGTAATAAATCCTCCCGAATGGGTCAGTAACACCGTATGGTATCAGATAATGCCTGAGCGCTACAGCAGAGATGACCAATTTGTAAATGACGGACGATTCAAAAACTGGGGAGATATGACCAATGCAAAACATGACGACTTTTTCGGCGGAAGTCTTAAGGGTATTACCAAGCGTTTGCCGTATATAAAAAGTCTTGGTATCGGAGGCATATACACGACACCTGTCTTTCTCTCTTGCTCCAATCATAAATACAATACCTTCGACTATAAAAAAATTGATCCGGATTTCGGCACTGAGGATGATATGAAGGAGCTTATTGAAAAAGCTCACGAATCAGGAATTAAAATAATGCTTGACGCTGTTTTTAATCACAGCGGAAATAAATTTGCCCCCTGGATTGATGTTCAGAAATACGGAGAGGATTCTCCGTACTATGATTGGTTTTTTATTAACGGTGATTCTATAGACAGGGAGGATTTTTCTACAGCAGACGGAAGATTTTATTCATTTTCCTTCTGGGCCGGAATGCCTAAGCTCAACACGAACAATCCTGATGTTATAGACTATTTTACAGATATCGCCTCCTATTGGGTGGAAAAATGGAAAATTGACGGAATACGATTTGACGTAGGCGATGAAGTTTCCCATACCTTTCTTAGAAGCTTGCATACTTCACTCAAGAAGATTAATCCGGATATTTTTCTTTTGGGGGAAATATGGAACGATTCGCTCGGATGGGTTGTCAACAAAGAATTTGACAGTGTTATGAATTATCCGCTGAGCAGCTGTATCAATGACTTTTGCAGGTACAAAACCATGGACAGCACAGATTTCATGTATTCACTGAATCACTGCCGTTCACTATATCCTGAACAAGTCACAAGGGTGCTTTTTAATTTTCTTGATACACACGATACCTCACGTGCAATTGAAAGCTGTGAAAACGAAGATGTTTTACTTCAAAAGCTTGCTGCGCTTATCACACTGCCCGGCTCACCATGCATTTATTACGGTACGGAAATTGCAATGAAGGGACTTCGCACACCATATAACCGCCAATGTATGCCATGGGATGAGATCGAAAGCGGAGTTCACGATGAATTCATTGATAAGGTTTCACGATTAATAAAGCTGAGAAAAAACAATGCGTCTTTCCAAAGCAGTGAACTAAGCTTTTCTCATAACCCTGATAATCCAAGACTAATATGTTATACAAAAGACAACGATACCGATATATATCTGAATTTATCGCAAAATAACTGTGTTATCAATACTAATGCAAAAATCATCTATTCTAACAAATATTCGGAAAACATCCTTTACCCTGATGGTATTCTGATAACCGAAAAAGCATAAACGGACAAAAAAATTTTTTAAAATGTAATTTCATGAGGCAATTGTATACGTTTTAAAATTATGTTATAATTAAAAAAACGGAGGGTGGTACCTATGAATAAAAATTATAAGATCGTGCAACTTAAACTGGATATCATCTTCAAGCGTGTATTTGGTAATGAAAAAAACGAGAAAATAATTTCGGCTTTTCTTTCCGATCTTCTTGAAATTCCCCGCGAAAGTATCAAGTCTGTGTATATCAACAATGTTGAACTTGCTCCTGAATATATTGAACGGAAATTCAGCAGACTGGACCTGAAACTGAATGTTGACGGAAGAATAGTCAATATTGAAATGCAGGTCAACAGAGAGATGGATTTTAAGGAACGCTCGCTGTTTTATTGGTCAAAGCTTTACAGTGATGAACTTGGTGCAGGAGAAGAATACAGCACGCTGAAGCAAACTATTTGTATCAATATTATCAATTTTAACCTATTTGAGTGCGAGGATTACCACTCGCACTTCAAGGTCATGGAAAACGACAGAAAAGAAGTATTGACAGATAAATTTGCGATACACTTCTTTGAACTGAAAAAGCTCAGCAAATTCAGGAAGAATAACCGCATGGAG
>CACYDC010000141.1 GCA_902773025.1 uncultured Ruminococcus sp. | reverse complement strand
CATAGCTTGCTGTGCAGTTAACTTTATTGTTTCCATAAGATTTTTAATGCTGGATAATATACCTTTTTCGATGCCTTTTTCGATGCCTTTTTCTACTCCACGCATCTCAACAGCCATGCCAAGATTACACATATCAAGCACCTTAAATCATTCAGCAGAAGCAAGCATTGCGGCATAGCTCGCTTGTTCTTCCTTAGGCACTTTTAAAGCATCCATAGCTTGCTGTGCAGTCAACTTCATTGTTTCCATAAGATTTTTAATGCTGGATAATATACCTTTTTCGATACCTTTTTCGATGCCTTTTTGCAAGCCTTTTTCTACTCCCCGCATCTCAACAGCCATGCCAAGATTACACATATCAAGCACCTCCTCATCGATCTGCCTTGTCATCGGAATGTTATATTCTTCTTCCAGTATCTGCTTTCTGCTCTCCACTGATTCAGTAGTCGATAAAAGCGTACTGAGAAGCCGTATAAGATCATTCCTGTTTTCCTGTCCTTCATCATTCAGCGATATGATGATCGCTTTCATTTTATCATAGTTTTCTGCTGCTTCATTGACCCTGCCGAAAACCTTTTGCTGAGTAAAGCCGTATTCCGCAATAGAGTTTTTATTCTGCATTTTAGGGTCAGGACATATCCAGATAGAATATACCTTCTGTATCTTATCATAATCCGAATGGTTGAAAACCGTGCCCTTCTGTCGTGAGATCAGGCGCGCCAAATAATATATTGCCCTCGTTACGATAGAATACGTAAGGTATGTGTCTACCTGTATTTCGATATTGATAACCAGCCGTATGATTTTCTGCGTATCAGGTACAACAGCGTCAAATACCAGATCATAGCGAATAAGCCCTTCACTGTCGGAATTATCCTCCGTATCAGACCCGACAATGCTTGAATCTGCATCAGGCACATCCTGATCAACGGATATCTCATTCATACGAACCTCGCCGACAAAACAATTCTCCATAATGTAGCTGCGTTCATAGCCCTTGAATTCCTCGACACACTGTCTCATGATCTCCGCAAGAATAATGCGGTGCTTGATCAGCTTTTTAGCCGCAGTATCAAGTCTTGCCCGTGCTTCGGCAGCAGTCAGGCTCATAGCAAGCTCTGTAGATATTTCAGACATCGGATTCATCCCCTTTCACTGTTTTACTATCTTTATTGTAGCATTGGCAGTTTCAAAAGTCAACATTCCGACTTTCAAACACCAAGGTAACTGCTTGTACTGTGAACCATTCCGATTCTGTTTTTGATTTATCAATGCGAAAAAGGGGTAGCCTTGGGCGGGCGGGTGTGATATAATGGTGTAAAGCGAATCGGAAAAGTGGTAGATTAAAATGAAAAGAACAACAGTGAAGAAAATGCTTGCTCTGGCAGGTGCATTGATCTTGACAATGTCCGTCAGCGGATGTTATCTGGGTACAGCGGCTAAAGAGCGCGGACAGGGACGAGAAATCGGATTGAAGCTTGTTGATTACATTAACGCTCAGGATACCGCTTCGATAGTTCAGTTGTTTTCCGAGAAGGTGCAGGAAAACTGTGATCTTAATGAAGAAATTGAAAATTTATATGCGGCTCTTGGCAGTGATATCAAATCCTATAAGCGTTTGAACTCGACAGATTCTGAAGTCTGGTATGATGATTGGAAGCTCACTCATGCAATAATCAGTGTTGAATTTTACGATGTCATTACTGAAGATGGCATGAAATTCAAGGAATTGAGTGTATCTTACATTGCTGTAGATAAAGACGAGGACAATGTAGGTATTGCAGTTATTTCTTTACGCGGCGATGATAAGGAAACAGTCTTTGTAGGCGGATACACAGACTAAAGCTGGGAGCACAAGGGGTGCTTTTGTATACAGTTTGAATGATCAGCATATTCTCCCAAAACTATTTTTCACTAACGACTGATACAAATCCAGCGTAAAATTGCGATCCGGGATTGACTTTTAACCTGATGGGCAAGAAGTCCCCCGCCTCTAAGGCGGTGGGATGAATTGCCCGTCAGCCGTAAGGCTGACTTATTATTGCTTGACATAAAAAAT
>CACYDC010000140.1 GCA_902773025.1 uncultured Ruminococcus sp. | reverse complement strand
GATATAAGATACACGCGGCCCCGCTGTCGCTGAGTATAGGCTGTCATATTGGTCCGGGTGCGCTTGCGATCGCCTGTTCGCACAGAGCTTAATAATAAATAATACTATTATCACATAAAAAGAAGAAAAGAGCACAAAGTTTTGGCGCGGTGCTGAGTTAACAGCATAACACATAGTAAGACGACAGTTACAAAGTTTAGCCGGCCTTTTCAAAGGCCGCGGCCGGCGTGCCGCCGGTGTCGTGTTTGCGATTCCGTTCGCTTCGCTCACTGCGTAGTAAGCGTAATAAAATCCGCTCCCGAGATGCTGAGTAAAAAGCGTAACACAAAATCTCGTAACAAAACACAAAAGTTTAGCACTCCGCAGAGTGCTAAACCTCCTTACTCCCAAAAGCGCAGGAGGTACAAGGACCCTCGCCGAGGGTCCCTGTAATACTATCATTTAAGGCTTTTGCTACTGCAAAAGCCAACAGTGCATTATATTAAAGTTATCTATTATTTATTTGATAATAGTATAAAACGAGGATGTCACACTTTGCTGCGCGTCATCCCCGTTTTTTGTGTTAATACAAAATTTTTAATTTATAACCGCAAAGGCAAGCCCAAGGCTTGCCTTTGTTTGTTGCAGGTTTAATAAATCATACAATTTCTGAATTGAAATCATCCGGATTGTTCTCTTCGATCTCTACATCTCTGTAGCGCGGCATACCGGTTCCGGCAGGAACAAGCTTACCAATGAGAACATTTTCTTTAAGTCCCATAAGCGGATCCACCTTGCCCTTGATAGCAGCATCAGTAAGAACACGTGTCGTTTCCTGGAATGAAGCTGCTGAAAGGAATGAATCTGTCGCAAGCGAAGCCTTTGTGATACCGAGAAGAGTAGGAGAATAGGTTGCAAGTGAAAGGTTTTCTTCTCCTTCTGCAATTCTCTTTTCTACCTCTTCATTTGCTGCGTAGAAGTTGCCCTTGTCCACAAGTGAACCGGGGAGAAGATTGGTTGAACCTGGATCTTCGATCCTTACCTTCTTCATCATCTGACGGACAATTACTTCAATATGCTTATCATTGATATCAACACCCTGCAGACGGTAAGCGCTCTGTACTTCTTCGATAAGGTAATCCTGAACTGCTGCTGCGCCTTTGATCTTAAGTATCTCGTGCGGATCAACAGAACCTTCTGTCAGAAGATCGCCCGCTTCAACCATCTGTCCGTTTTTGACCTTAGTTCTTGCGCCAAACGGTATAAGGTATGTCTTACTTGCGACTGACGGTTTGCCGTCAACCATATCTGCCGGATCTGTGCCTGTAATTACAGCGTTTCTGTCCTCAAGCTTTACCTGACCGCTGATTTCGGTAATAATTGCAATATGTTTCGGTTTTCTTGCTTCAAAAAGCTCTTCAACACGCGGAAGACCCTGTGTGATATCTTCACCGCCTGCGACACCGCCGGTATGGAATGTACGCATTGTAAGCTGTGTACCGGGTTCGCCGATAGACTGAGCTGCAATGATACCGACTGCCTCACCGATAGTAACAGGCATACCGTTCGCCAGGTTAGAACCGTAGCACTTTCTGCACACACCGTGTTTTGCACGGCAATCAAGTATAGAACGAAGCTTGACCTGAGTAGCGCCGGAATTAACGATAAGATCAGCATCCTTATCATCCATGATCTTATCGGAAGAAACAAGCAGTTCTCCTGTCTGAGGATCGTAGTAATCTTCGCAGAGATATCTTCCCTGAAGTCTTTCATGCATAGATTCGATAATAGAGTCAGCATCATTTGCATGGATAACTCTGACATCTTTTGCTCTGGACTGCGCAATAATGCGGATATCGTTGTCATTAAGGAGTTTTCTTGAAGGTATGAGCATTTTGCCGTTTTCGTCGCAGAAATCATCCATAAGTCTTCTTCCCTTAAGTGTAACGCGGAAGGATCTGTAGGAAGCTTCTGTATTATTTCCGATGTTATCTGTTTCGATAACCTTTACAGTATCTATACCGGCATTCAGGATATTTTCTGCATCCTGTTCGGTTATAGGCTGATCTTTAACTGCAAGAGCATCACCTGTTGACGGATCGGTAATATCCTCAGCAGGATACTTTCCTATAATATTGCTTCTCATAGATGAGAATAATTCATACGGACGGATACGGATATCGTTTATACCAAGCGCGGTAATTGAGTCTACATCACGTTTATCAATTATTTTTGAGGTAGGTATCAGCAGAGTTCCGCTGCTGGGATCGTAGAAGTTTTCAAATAGGTGATTGCCGATAAGGTTCTCGTAGTTTACGCTGACTTCATCGCCGTTTTCAGCGCTTGCCTGACGAATGTCATAAACGACTATACCTTCCTTAGTACCGCAGTCCTCCTCACGGATAATAACATCCTGAGATACATCAACAAGTCTTCTCGTAAGATAACCTGAGTCAGCTGTACGAAGCGCCGTATCTGCAAGACCTTTACGCGCGCCGCGCGAGGAAATGAAGTATTCGAGAATATTAAGACCTTCACGGTAATTAGCTCTGATCGGAATTTCAATGGTTTTACCTGATGTATTTGCAATAAGTCCTCTCATACCGGCAAGTTGTCTGATCTGGCTCATAGAACCACGGGCGCCGGAGTCTGCCATCATGTAGATTGGATTATATCTGTCAAGGTTTGCTTTCAGTGCGTCGGTAACATCATTGGTAGCTTTTTCCCATATTTCGATGACCTTTGCATAGCGTTCCTGATTAGACATAAAGCCTCGTCTGTACATTTTTGTAACCTGGTCGATCTCAAGCTCCGCAGCGGCAATAATTTCCTTTTTCTTTGGAGGAATGGTAGCATCGCAGACTGCAACCGTAATAGCGCCCTTAGTAGAGTATTTATAGCCCTGCGCCTTTACATCGTCAAGGACCTGAGAGGTTCTCTGTGTACCATGCTTTCTGATACACTTATCTATTATCTTGCCAAGCTGTTTTTTGCCGACAAGGAAGTCTATTTCATACTTAAGGAAGTTTTCTTCCTTTGTTCTGTCAACATAGCCAAGATCCTGAGGTATCGGACGGTTAAAAATAATTCTGCCGACAGTAGTGTCGATAAGCTTTGATATTTTTTTGCCGGCGAATACACCCTCACGGCGAACCCTGATCTTAGCGTGCAAAGCGATAACCCCGGTCTGATAAGCCATAATTACCTCGTCAGTATCGCGGAATACCTTGCCTTCGCCCAATTCGCCGTCCTTATCAAGAGTAAGGTAATATGAACCGAGTACCATATCCTGAGTTGGAACTGTAACCGGCTTGCCGTCTGACGGTTTAAGCAGGTTGTTTGCAGCGAGCATAAGGAATCTTGCTTCGGCCTGAGCCTCAGCGGAAAGGGGCACATGTACAGCCATCTGGTCGCCGTCAAAGTCAGCGTTGAATGCAGTACATGAAAGAGGATGGAGCTTAAGCGCTTTACCTTCAACGAGAACAGGTTCAAAAGCCTGAATACCGAGTCTGTGAAGTGTCGGAGCACGGTTAAGCATGACGGGGTGACCCTTGATAACTCTTTCAAGAGCATCCCATACTTCGGGCTGCGCTCTTTCGACAGCCTTTCTTGCAGCTTTTATGTTAGCAACTGAATTACTTTCCACAAGTATCTTCATAACGAATGGCTTGAAAAGCTCGAGAGCCATTTCCTTAGGAAGACCGCACTGATACATTTTAAGTTCAGGTCCTACTACGATAACTGAACGGCCGGAGTAGTCAACACGTTTTCCGAGAAGATTCTGACGGAAACGTCCCTGTTTGCCTTTAAGCATATCCGAGAGAGATTTAAGAGAACGATTGCTCGGACCGGTAACAGGCTTGCCGCGTCTGCCGTTGTCGATAATAGCATCGACAGCTTCCTGAAGCATACGTTTTTCGTTGCGGATGATCATTTTCGGAGCATGAAGCTCATTAAGTCTTCTAAGACGGTTATTTCTGTTTATTACACGGCGGTAGAGATCATTAAGATCTGAAGTTGCAAATCGTCCGCCGTCAAGCTGTACCATCGGACGGATATCCGGAGGGATAACAGGAAGGACATTAAGTATCATCCATTCGGGTCTGTTGCCTGAAAGACGGAATGACTCAACGACCTCAAGTCTTTTAAGCAGCTTGATCCTTTTCTGACCGGTAGCATTTTCAAGTTCAGCCTTAAGCTTTTTAGACTGTTCTTCGAGATTTATTTCTGCAAGAAGCTTCTGAATAGCTTCTGCGCCCATCATAGCTTCAAAGTCATTACCGTATTTTTTCTCAAGTTCTCTGTATTCTGTTTCGGAGAGGATCTGCTGTTTTCTGATTTCTCTTTCAGCGAGAGAGCCCGCCTTAACATCTGTAACAATATATTTAGCGAAGTAAAGAACCTGTTCAAGGTTTCTCGGGGTGATATCGTCGAGCATAAGAGCCATTCTTGACGGAATACCCTTGAAATACCAGATATGGGAAACCGGAGCTGCAAGCTCAATATGTCCCATACGTTCTCTTCTTACCTTTGCTTTTGTAATTTCAACATGGCACTTTTCGCAAACCCTGCCCTTGTAGTGGACTTTTTTATATTTACCGCAGTGACATTCCCAATCCTTTGTAGGACCGAAGATAGCTTCGCAGAAAAGGCCGTCTTTTTCAGGTTTAAGTGTACGATAGTTTATCGTTTCGGGCTTTGTAACTTCGCCGTATGACCAGCCCTTGATTACAATTTCTTCTTCCTCGCCGTTTTCGTTAATGATGGTTTTTCTTGTTTCATCGCGCATCATCTCCGGCGATGCAAGGCCGATTTTGATAGAACTGAATTCATTAAATTCCATACGTCAGCGATTCCCCTTTCGATTAAAAATTATCTTCATCGTTTCCGTCTATATCAGCGAAATCATCGCCGCCGAAGCTAAGATCTTCGTCTGCGAATTCATCGTCTGAAAAATCATCAGTTTCAACGAGTTCATCCTCGCCGTTTTCATCCTTATACTGATAGCCTTCTTCATCAGCGTCAGTATCATTCATAATATTCTTTTCGTCAAGGATAGTGCTGTCGACCGGAGCATCATCATCCAGATCGATTGAAAGATCAATTTCGTTGTTATCTCTGTCATATACCTTGATATCAAGGGCAAGTGACTGGAATTCTTTAATAAGGACCTTAAAGGATTCGGGAATACCCGGTTTCGGAATATTCTGACCCTTAACGATAGCTTCATAGGTTTTTACACGTCCGACAACATCATCTGATTTTACCGTAAGGATTTCCTGAAGGGTATAAGCTGCGCCGTAAGCCTCGAGAGCCCATACCTCCATTTCGCCGAAACGCTGACCGCCGAACTGCGCCTTACCGCCGAGAGGCTGCTGAGTGATAAGGGAATAAGGACCTGTTGAACGGGCATGTATCTTATCGTCTACAAGATGGTGGAGTTTGAGATAGTACATATATCCGACAGTAACGGGGTTATCGAAGTATTCGCCTGTTCTGCCGTCCTTAAGTCTGATCTTGCCGTCCTCGCTTATTCCGGCATCGCGGAAGCACTGGAAAATATCCTGTTCATGAGCCCCGTCAAATACCGGAGTCATGATCTTCCAGCCGAGGGCTTTTGCTGCATATCCGAGATGGACCTCAAGAACCTGTCCGATATTCATACGTGAAGGAACGCCGAGGGGGTTAAGAACGATATCAAGCGGTCTTCCGTCCGGGAGGAAAGGCATATCCTCTTCCGGAAGAATTCTTGAAACGACACCCTTGTTTCCGTGACGGCCCGCCATTTTATCGCCGACCTGTATTTTACGTTTCTGAGCGATATAGCAGCGTACAACTTTGTTTACACCGGGAGCAAGTTCGCTGTCGGGGTCTTCTTTATTGAATATTTTTACGTCAACAATGATACCGTATTCGCCGTGGGGAACACGAAGAGAAGTATCTCTTACCTCGCGTGATTTTTCTCCGAAGATAGCGCGAAGGAGTCTTTCCTCTGCGGTGAGTTCGGTTTCACCCTTAGGAGTTACTTTACCGACAAGGATATCGCCGGAGTGGACCTCGGCGCCTATATGGATAATACCGTTTTCATCGAGGTCGCGAAGCTGATCCTCACCGATATTAGGAATTTCTCTTGTTATTTCTTCAGGGCCGAGTTTGGTATCTCTTGCCTCTGTTTCATATTCTTCAATGTGGATAGATGTATAAACATCATCTCTTACAATTTTTTCGTTAAGGAGGACTGCATCCTCGTAGTTATAGCCTTCCCATGTCATAAAGCCGATCAGGGCATTTTTTCCGAGAGAGATCTCGCCGTTATGAGTAGCCGGCCCATCGGCAAGGACCTCGCCTTTGACTACACGCTGACCGACATCAACGATCGGGATCTGATTGATACAGGTACCCTGGTTGGAGCGCATGAATTTTGTTACCTCAAATGTCTGCATTCTGCCTGAGTCATACTGTACTCTGATCTCGTTTGCGCTTACATATCTTACCACGCCGTCCTCTTCTGAGAGGATACAAACTCCCGAGTCAACGCCTGCTTTATATTCCATACCGGTTCCGACAATCGGAGATTCAGTTACGAGCAGCGGCACAGCCTGACGCTGCATGTTTGAACCCATGAGCGCACGGTTTGCATCGTCGTTTTCAAGGAACGGGATCATTGCTGTTGCAACGGACACGACCATTTTAGGCGATACGTCCATATAGTCAGCGAGAGAACGCTCAACTTCCACGAATTCATCGCGGTGTCTGCCAACTATTTTCTGATGGACGAATCTTCCGTTTTCATCGAGAGGCTCATTTGCCTGAGCGACTATGAAGTTATCCTCGATATCTGCGGTCATATATTTAACTTCGTTGGTAACGACACCGGTTTCTTTATCGACCTTACGGTACGGAGCCTCGATAAGTCCGTATTCATTGATCTTAGCGAATGTAGCAAGATATGAGATAAGTCCGATATTAGGACCTTCAGGGGTTTCGATAGGACACATTCTGCCGTAGTGCGTATAGTGTACATCACGTACCTCGAATCCTGCGCGGTCTCTGGAAAGACCGCCCGGACCAAGAGCTGAAAGACGGCGTTTGTGTGTCAGCTCGGCGAGAGGGTTGTTCTGATCCATGAACTGTGACAGCGGAGATGAACCGAAGAATTCTTTTATTGCAGCTGTAACAGGACGGATATTGATAAGAGATTTAGGATCAATATGTTCATAATCCTGAGCCTGACTTGTCATTCTTTCGGTAATGACTCTCTGAAGTCTTGTAAATCCGATACGGAACTGATTCTGGAGCAATTCGCCGACAGAACGGATCCTTCTGTTTCCGAGGTGGTCGATATCGTCGGTTGTACCTACACCGTGGGAAAGGGTGAGCATATAGTTTATTGTAGCATAAATGTCATCAGCGATAATATGCTTTGGTATAAGAAGGTCCTTGTTCTTTTTAAGTTCAATTTTAAGTCTGTCTGTGTCATAGTTTTGCGCAAGAATATCCTTAAGAACGATCCAGCGCACCTTCTCGTTTATGCCGCATTCTTCCTTTGCATCGAAATCGACAAAATTCGAGATATCTACCATGCCGTTGGAAATAACCTTTACTTCCTGGGGAACTTCTTCGTTAAGTGTCGGCTGCGGCTTTACGTAAGCGACGGTTATGCCGAGATTTTCTATTTCCATTGCCCTGTCGGCAGAAATGAATTCTCCTGCTTCGGCGATAAGCTCGCCGTCCTCGCTTATGATATCCCTTGCGAGCATCTGATTTGCGAGTCTGTTTGCCATACCGAGTTTCTTGTTGTATTTATATCTTCCGACTCTTGACATATCGTAACGTCTTGCGTCGAAGAAAAGATTATTGATATGAGTCTGAGCGGCATCCTTTGTTGCAGGTTCGCTCGGGCGGAGTTTTTTGTATACTTCCTTAAGAGCATCCTCGCCGTTTTTAGTATTATCCTTTTCAATCGTTGCGGTGATAAGCTTATCTGCACCGAAGAACTCAATTATTTCCGAATCTGTTTCAAGTCCCTTTTCATAGCCGAGCGCGCGGATAAAGGTTGTGACGGGGAGCTTTCTGTTTTTATCGATACGCACATAGAAAACGCTGTTGGCATCGTTTTCATATTCAAGCCATGCGCCGCGGTTAGGGATAACAGTAGCGCTGAAAAGCTTATTGCCGTATTTATCGTGATCCATTTTATAGTAAACGCCGGGTGAACGTACAAGCTGTGAAACAATAACACGCTCCGCGCCGTTAATGACAAATGTGCCGCTGGGTGTCATAAGCGGAAAATCGCCCATGAAAATATTATCGTGATAATGCACTTCGCCGTCAGGCATGGTAAGCTGTACCGTTACCTTGAGCGGTGCGGAATATGTAGCATCTCTTTCCTTACATTCCGCTATGCTGTAATTAGGCTTTGTAGTGTCGAGCTTATAATCTACAAAATCAAGAACAAGGTTGCCCGAGAAATCGGTGATTCCCGAAACATCCTCAAATACCTCTTTAAGGCCTTTGTCGAGAAACCACTGATAGGAATCCTTTTGTATCTCGATAAGGTTAGGCATTTCGAGAACCTCGTCAATGTGGGAAAAGCTCATTCGTTCCGTCTTGCCAAGACGAACGGGTCTGACATTTACCATACGATCACTCCATTCAAAATTCTTCATTCGGACAAAGCCGAAAAATGCACCTCAAATGTTGTTAAAAATAGTACTTGATTTTTTGAAAGATTTATGTTAGTATGCATATAAGTTTCGTATAGGAGCAGGGCCTTTTAAACACGAAAAGGCATACTTCTCTATAATGGTGCATTTTAAAATTATATAACAAAATAAATCCGCTGTCAAGCATCTGACAGCGGATTTATTGATATTCATCAAGTACAGATCATATTTTTTACGTTTTGCACAAAATATCATTGGTGTTTATTAACCTGAAACGCCCGGAAACGTGTGAATTAATATCAGATAAAAGCCTTTATAAATCTGAACACAGGCTTTTTGTACCAGGGGGTTTTTGAATAAAGACAGGAGGCTGTCTTTTTATAAATTGAGAGTACAAAAGCTGAGTCCTCCTTGCCGATATCTTCCGGAGAATAATGATAAATATTCATGATGGATATAACATTCGCAGCTTCGTCTATTGAGATATCCGGGACAGCCTTGCTGAATACTTCTGCAAAATGCTCTTCCGAACCGTTCAATGATTTCAGCAGACCGCTGAAATGCAGACAGCGTATAAGCTTGTCAAATATCGAAGTACATGGCGCATATTCTTGTCTGCGGAGAATAATTATCCTTCTCACGGGGATAAATACTGCTGAAAACGCAGCTGCTGATAACAGAATTATGCAAATGATCAGGAGAAGAGAAATATCGTTTTTATCAGAATTTCCGTTTGCGGTATTGTTATTATCCTGAGAAGCGGTATTTCGGAAATGCCAGTCATATTTTTTCATAATATCTGTCATAACGCTGTAATCGTATCCGGGGTATTGCGCATACATCATTCCGTTTGCCGCAGGCGTAACCTCAACAGGCACCCAGCCGTAGTCCTTCAGGAAGATCTCACACCAGGCATGCGCGCTTCTGTCAGTGACATCCGCCGTGAAGCGGTAATCTGCGGCATTAGTGATGCTGCCGGTATTGTTTCCGGAAGGCTTGAAAAGACTTTCGTCAACGACATAGCCTGAAACATATCTTGCAGGAATTCCGTACATTCTGTACATCATTACCGCAGCTGTGGCGAAATGGACGCAATAGCCCTTATGATTATCGAACAGGAAATACTCGATAGTATCCTTGTTATATGGGACGGTTCCCGGGGTGGTTGAATATGAAGCGTAGTTTTGCAGAGTGTAGAGGATAAAAGTTGTCACATCGTTTACGTCCGAAAGTTCGGTATCGGCGCAAAGCTCAGTCAGACGCGGCATGTTCTCATACGGTACATATGTATATTCATCAAGTATCTTGTCGTAATACATATCAATAAAGTCACTGTATGGTTCAAGCGCCTTTTCGGCCTTGCTTATTTCCTGTTTCCTGCCCGTATCCGGATCTGTATACGGTTCACGATGGGCTGATTCCATAGTTGAAGTATATTTATAGTAATTAAAATATGCATAGGTAAGGTAATAGTATTTAAGTAATTCTCCACCCATGCTTCTTGATGCATAGTAAGGGATCAGCGGTGTCAGGGAACGATCCGGTTCAGGAGCAATATTCAGGGTATTTCCTTTTCCGGAAGTAACGGTATGGTCATCGACATCCCACGCGTAAATACTTGATACAGGGTCTTTGTTTTCATAGGATTGGAATAGCAGAGAAGGGTATTCGGGTAACTTTTCCGCCAGAAAAACCTCATCCTCATAGATACTGTTGAGGTTGTCTATCCTGATCCTGCCGTCGGCGGATGCTGTGTAATTATATCCTTCTTCCGTAAGGCCGGAGAAGTAGCCGTCTGAAAACGTACAGTCTGCCAGTTTATATCCGGAGGCTTTTTCTATAATATTTCTGACTTTTTCAAAATAATTATTCTTTGCCTGCTGAATGAGGGGATTAATAAATGCTTCGCGGCAGAACATTGTCTGCTGTGTATTATTTCTGTTATCAGAATATAACCGTCTTGTCTGTTTGCTGTTGTCCTGTGAAAAGCTTTTATACGGCGCAGTGATCGAATCTGAATAATACACATAGGTAAAAGCATCGCTCCACTGATCCCCGTTATAATCACAGCCTGTGAAGGATTTGAGATAGAGTCTGTTTTCCGGAGGATTGACAATTTCAGCTGTAAACATTTTTTTACCTGTTTGTCTGAGGTTGCCTCTGCTAACAGTACCGTCCGAAATATCCGAATCAAAGCTGTCAGAAAACTTTGCTATCATATCCTGTATATATGAATCAGCAAGATATACATTGAAAAGAATATCATCCTCAAAGGTTTTTTCTGCGGCAAGCGATGGGAAAAAGCAAATAAATATTGCGGCTGCCGCGATAATGCTGCCTAATGCGGCAGCGTTTGAAGCGTGTTTTGATGTAAGAACCTGTTTGTAGGAGTTTCCGGACGGATTTATTACGGCAAAGCCGAACTGAAAAATAAGTATCATTACGATTGAAGCAGGCGATAAAGAAATGTTTATCAAAGGAGAAAAGATCAGTACTGCGCAGCAGATCAGGAACATGATAGAATGATTTCTCGAAACGAATTCAAGCGTAAAGATCAGCAGCAGAAGCATACCGGAAAGAATCAGAGCTGAGGTTCCGGAAAAGACAGAGCCGCTGCCGGTAAACATCAGAGAACGTATTCCGTTCTGTATATTTCTGAAATCCATCATACTGGTCAGCATTGCCGTCAGACAATATACAATTACGATAATGTTGAAATAGCGGCTTTTATGGATATACACGTACCACAATAAAACCGTTATCAATATGCATATGCCGTCTGCGAGGCAAAAAAACAACGGAGTAAGCTGGAGCAGGCTGTTGACTGCCATAAGCAATCCTGTGATGCCGATAAGATAAATTACAAGCAGAAGCGGTGAATCCGACGGCATTTTGCGAATGCGTTCACCCTCGCGTTTTTCAGCAGCGGAGCTGTATTTTTTATGCGCGGTCAATTTGATTCTTTTTATTTCGGCTCACCTCCTCAGATCAAATATATTAACAGTAAGCTCATTTTCTATTAAAGGCAGGTTAAAGCTGTATACATGTTGGCCCAGAAAATACCATTCAAGCTTTGCGTTTATAAGCATACAGTTTTCGGTGTCTGCGGCTTGCGCGTTGAAAAACTCTTGTGAGGTGCAGCGCAGATCGGATGAAAACAACATGGCTGCGGCATCCTCAAGTGTTTCGCTGCTGCTTATGGCTATGCTTTGCATACCGTTTAATTTTCTGTCATACCAGTGTAGATTTACTATGATATCCTTGTCGGCGAGGGTGTTTGCTATTGAAAAAACAATCTCAAAAAAAGCATCGAGAATATCAGGAGTAAGCGTTATATCAGATGTATCTGCGATAAGATCGAAAATAAAATCATTTTCCTTATTGTATTCCTTGATCCATAGCTTCTGGGTTTTTGCGGTGTAATTTCTATGGATATGTTTAGTCAGGTCGCCGTCGCGATATTCGCGTATTTGTCTGATCTCACTGTGGTCATCGCCGGTTTTGTCAGAGCTTGATTCAGCTGCGGCGTTTGATGTGTAAAAACCGAATTGCGGCATGATAAGATTCAGCTTTTTAGGAACAGGCATTACATATATTTGGATGATCGAATCTTTGATTTTTTTTGAGCATGAAAACAGAGAAAGGTAATCAAATATCCTTATTTTATATATTGAAGCCTCAATAGTGCCGCTGTACGGAGCAGTGAAATAGACGGAAGTATCCGTATTGCCGTTAGCGGCGGCAGAAGTCCGGAATTTCTTTCTGACTCTGTTTTTTTTGTTTTCCTTATAAGAAATATCAATATAAAGAGATATCCGGCTGACGGGCAGACGGTTAAGATTATTTACTCTGACTGATAGTTTATTTTCAGTGTTTTTGTATATAATTTTGTTTTGCGGAGGTATTTCGGCATTGATTCCGCCTTTTATGGCCCGTGGAAAAACGAGTGAAATTATGAGGACCAACGCTATACAAATTACGCCGGCTATGATGGAAGGCTGATTGTTCATTCCGGCAAAATAACAAGCGGCAGCGAGCGTTATAATGCATAAAAGTTTTTTCATGATCTGACTCCCATATAAGGCAGGTCTACAGTTTGTACAATACTTCTGATAATATCCATTTTTGCAACACTGCCGAGTTTAGCAGAAGAATTCGTTATGATCCTATGGGAAAGTACATACGGAAGCTGGGACTGTACATCGCTCGGAACAACAAAATTCCGGCCTCTGAGCCACGCGGAGGCTTTTGCCATTCTTACAAGAGCAATAGTAGCGCGAGGGCTTGCGCCCCGTTCAATGTAGGGATGATTTCTTGTAGAAACGATAAGGTTCAGCAGGTACTTATATACTTCATCGTTTATATAAACATCATGAATATCATTCTGCATTTCAATGAGAATATCCGTAGATATCACAGGAGAAACAAGTTCTGTACGGGAAGCAGAGCCTGTGCTTCGCGCAAGCTCAAGCTCACTGTTGAAATCCGGATAGCCAAGTGACAAATTTATCATAAAACGGTCGATCTGCGCTTCCGGCAGAAACTGAGTTCCGTTTGTGCCGGATGGATTCTGAGTTGCTATTACCAGAAACGGAGCAGGCACAGCCCTTGTTTCACCGTCTACTGAAACTTTGCGTTCTTCCATTACTTCAAGCAGAGCCGACTGCGTTTTAGGCGACGTACGGTTGATCTCATCTGCTAAAAGCAGATTGCAGAATACGCTTCCTGGCTGATATACGAATTTATCCTCTTCACGTCTGTATACAGAAAAACCGGTGAGATCGGACGGCATAACATCAGGAGTAAATTGTACTCTGTTGCATTCCATACCCATTGCAACGGAAAATGCTGAAGCAAGAGTAGTTTTCCCGACACCGGGAATATCCTCAAGAAGAACATGGCCGTTTGCGAGAAATGCAGTCATTATTTCAAATATTTCATTTTTTTTACCGAGGATAGCTTTGTTTACCTCTTTCAATACAAGATGCGCTTTTTCCAGATGCTCCAGCATGATGAAATACCCCTTCCGTAAGATAAATCCTACCTTATAATGTCTTTTAATTCATATCGTATGACTTTTGAGAGATCCTCGAGAGAGAGTTCTATCTGAAAACCGATGCGGCCGCCGCTGAAAAAAATTGTGGAATAATCAGCGGCGGATGAGTGTATAGTTGTACGGAACACTTTTTTCATTCCGATCGGAGAACAGCCCCCATGAATATAACCTGTTAGTCCAAGAAGTTCCTTTGATTTAAGCATTTCGATTGATTTTTCGCCTACGGCAGAAGCTGCCTTTTTCAGGTCGAGTTCTTCAGCTACAGGTACAAGGAAAACGTAATGAGCGCCGCTTTTTCCGGTTGTAACGAGTGTCTTGAATACTCTGGCGGGATCCTCACCGAGAACCATTGCGACCTCGGTTCCTGAAATTGCAGTAGTGTTAGTATAATAATGTTCCTTATATTTTATTTTCATACTGTCAAGCTTTCGCATGGCATTGGTTTTATTTTCTTTTCCCATATTGACTCCGTTCTTTTCTTACGATATAATGTATAACATATAGAATAGTTCTTATAATAAAATTATATCATTGCCATGTTTTTATGTCAATCAAAAGTCACTGCTTTATGTGTTAAAAAAATTCGGAGAGCTTTGGAAATACTTTATCTGAGCAATAAGAGCTTTTAAGCTGGAAAATATATCTTTAAAAGGAAGTATTTTATAAAGATAAATGCTTCCGCCTAAAGGAAAATGAGGAAAAGAATACCAATTTCCTTTTGGAGTATGCTATAATATGTTGCCTTGATTTTTGTATAATTCATACAAAAGAATAACTTCTTTATTCTTAAAGAGAAATTTACTGTATATAACAAAACAGCAAAATTGTACAAGGTGCACAAAAAATCATTGCGTTTTTTATATCAAAGACAAAAATATAACAAAAGAAAAATTATTATAATTTGGTGATTGACAAAATGTTAAGAAAATATTATAATTGTTACAGATTGGATATCGTCTGTGAATTATTTATCACAGATAAAGACTCGTTTAAAAAGCTTGCGGTTTTTGATGTAGTTCAGGGTATATCCAATTGATATTATAGAAAGGAAGTAATACCCATGAAAAAAGTACTCAAAGTTCTTTCTGCTTCTATGCTTTCAGCAATAGTTGCAGTTTCAGCTGCTACTTGTGTATCTGCTGCTTCTGGCATCAACAGCGCTGAGCAGGCTGTTCTTGATGAACTCGGAACACCTTACACAGTTAATGGAATTGAGAAGACTATGGATGCTGCATATATCGGCCAGGCAAAAACATATTTCCTTGGCGATAGTGTAGATCTTTCACAGGCTCAGGCAGATGCAGTAATCGCAAAGATCAGAGAAGGTAAGGCACTGGTTGAGGCATCAGGCGCATCAACTTATGCAGAGCTTTCTGACGCTGATTTCAATCAGTTAGCTGCTATTGCAGTAGATGCTGCAAAGGCAGGCGACGCAACGATCACTGTAACAAGAGGCGCTGACAGCAAGCCGGTTGTTTCTCTTGTAACAAAGACAGATGACGGCAAAACAGTTACTCCTACAGGCCCCAGCACAGGAGATGACGGAGTTATCAAGACAACAGGTTTTGATGTTCCTTCAGTAACAGCTGTTGCAGGTGTAGGCGTACTTATGGTAGCTGCAGCAGGCGTATACCTGATGAAGACTTCTAAGAAGGAGTCAGCTGATGCCTAAGCATCACAGTTCACACCGTTCGATACATGGGAAGAATTTTATAATTCTTCCCATTATCTTTTGTGTGCTGATACTCGGCATATGCACATTGATAATTTATCCGTCAACATACGGTTTTTTAGCAATGGGAGAATTGTTTTTTTCAGATGGTGAAAAAACATTTTCTTCCAGTTTTGAAAATGTATTTGTTCCTGTTCCTGAGGATGAGGAAGAAGAGGAAGCTTCAGGCAATGGCGCAGGGCCTAAAAAACAAAAGACATTTGGTATTTCTACGATGCACTATCCGTATTACGGAGAGCAATTCGGCGAGCTTATTATAGAAGATTGCCAGATAAATACAAGATTGTTTTTTGGTGACGGAGATATTCAGTTGAATAACGGTGTGGGAGTATATTCCGGAAGCCTTGTTCCGGGTTTTGGCGGAACAATATTGGTTGCCGGTCATAATAACACCTTCTTTAACGGGTTGAAATATGCTCAAAAGGGACAAAGAGTAAAGATCCGTACAAGCTACGGAAATTATTACTATGAGATTACCGATGTCAAGGTCAAGGATCATCTTGATAAGACAGCGTATGATCTTATGGCAGATAAAGAAAATCTTATAATGTATACTTGTTATCCTTTTGATGAGATTGGTCTGACGCCTGACCGTTGCTTTGTATATGCAAAGTTTATTTCGGGGCCCGTTGTAGATTATAATAGCTGAGAGAGGTGTTATATGTCACATTCAAGTAATAAAAGATCAATAGTAAAATCAGTGATTTACTGTTTTTTGTCGTTTATGCTTGCATTTACACTATTTCTGTTTTCGATTTGTATGGTACTTCGCCTTACTATATTTTCCCCTGATTTTATGACAAATGTTATGGCAGATACAGCTTATAACGATATGGTAAAAGATGAACTTACAAGCAGTCTGAAAAGTCTTGGCAACGCAAGTGGCCTTGATGATGAGTTTATTAAGAATTTTGTCAAGGATATAGATCTTATAGAGGTTGAAACAGAATATATTTCATCTTTCTATTCGGGAGAAAAAACACTTGTTGATACAACTACATTCAAACAGAATATGCGTAATGCACTTGATAAATATATAGAGGATAGGAACATAGATAAGAGTAAGGCAAATGAAAAGAATTTGTCGTATCTGGTGGATCAGGCTTCAGATAAATATGTAAATCTGGTTTCAATACCATTTTTCTCCATTGTCGGAAACTATATCTATAAGCTTGACGGTCCGCTCAGAACTGCAGAGATCGGGCTTGGAATTTTTGCGCTTATAATTGCTGCGGTAATTTTCTTTACTAACGAATATAAACACCGCAGATATAAGTATCTCTGTTACGGTTGTACGGGAGCGTTTCTTGCCGTTACGGTAATACCGGCCGTTGTATTTATATCCGGATTTATTCCGAAGGTAAATATAGGAACACGTTCAACGTATAATCTTTTTGTTGGATACTTCAATTCGTTGTTTATGCATTTCTGGTTTTTCTCCGGAGCATTGCTGTTTTTATCGGTACTTACATTTTTCCTGTTCTATACCCGTTTCAAAAAGGCAATCGGAGAAGGTTGATTATGATAGAAAGTCCTGTCGTTTTCGGCAGGACTTTTTTGAATATATGTGCTTTTTTTGTATTTACAACAGAATTCAAGTGAGCTATAATATTATTAATTCGGGAGGGATAGGAAATGAAGCTTTATGAAAAAACTCTGGAAACAAAAAGTGTATTCGAAGGAAAGGTTATTCACGTAAAACATGATACCGTTGAGCTTGAAAACGGTGAAAAAGCAAAGAGGGAGATAGTTGAACATCCGGGCGGGGTATGTATCGCAGCGCTTGATGAGGAACAGAAATTGTTGTTTGTGCGCCAGTTCCGGTATCCCTATCGTGAGATCGTTCTTGAATTGCCGGCCGGAAAGCTGGAAAAAGGTCAGACACCGCTCGAAAACGGCAAAAGGGAGCTTCTTGAGGAAACCGGTGCAGTGGGAAGAGAATATATTACTCTCGGAAAGCTTTATCCGAGTCCCGGTTACTGCGGGGAAATAATACATCTTTATTTCTGCAAGACAGACCATTATGAAAAGCAGCGGCTTGATGAAGATGAGTTTGTAAGTGTAGAGAAAATACCGCTTAACAAGGCTGTTGAGATGGTACTCAATAACGAGATACCTGATGCAAAGACTCAGGTCGCAGTTTTGAAAACTGCCGCTTTGGTCAGAAAAATGAACGGACAGTGATAATATGATAAATCCAATTATTATAATAGCTGCGGCTGCGCTTTTGCTGTCTGCGATAGTTATTGCTGCATTGAACAAACCGCCGTTGCCGATAGTTGCAAGCGCGCTGATGATAATCCTTATATTTTTTGTGGCTACAACGTATTTTATTGATAACGCTATATCTACCGCATCCCTTTCTGATTCGCTCAATGGATTTGTTTGTTTTGCGGTGGTTAATCAGAATCCTTCATATGAGGATCTTGAGTCAGCATTTAACGTATATAAATATACTGATATAAGCTTGTTTGTTGTATGTCTGATAAGTATGTTTATTGAAGCAATGGTAGTACTGCGTAAAAATTCGGGGAAATAAGATGAAAACAGCAGGCATATATATTCATGTCCCTTTTTGTAACGGCAAATGTCCGTATTGCGATTTTTACTCACACATATCTGATGAAGCGGAATTTGATATTTACACATCTGCGTTATGTGATAAGATATTGACCTCATCCTATGATTTTACAGCAGATACATTGTATTTCGGAGGAGGGACTCCCGGGCTGATCGGAGCAGACAGGATAGGAAAAATAACCGGGGCCGTATCAGAGCGTTTTGGATTCAGCGATAACGTTGAAATAACTGTTGAGATAAATCCTACAAATGATATGCTTGACTTTGATACTCTGGCAAAGGCCGGGGTAAACAGAATATCAATGGGTCTGCAGTCTGCTGATGACTATGAACTGTTATTTCTTGGTAGGAAGCATGACAGCAAAAAAGCATCTGAATGTATGTACAGGGCAAGAAAAAGCGGATTTGATAACATTTCCCTTGATCTGATGCTTGCCTTGCCGGGACAGACAAAGGAAAAGCTCAGGAAAAGCGCAGAATTCTGTGTCAGGCATGATGCAAAACACATTTCGGCATATATACTTAAAATTGAAGAGGGAACAGTATTTTATCATAACAGAAATAAAATGGTATTGCCCGATGATGATGAAACGGCGGAGCTTTATGAGTATTTCTGCACATTAATGAAGGAATACGGATATGAGCATTATGAAATTTCCAATTTCTGCAAGACGGGATACGAGAGCCGGCATAATCTTAAATACTGGCACGATGAAGAATATATAGGCTTCGGACCGTCGGCACATTCATTTTATAATAGAACGAGATTTTATGTTCCCCGGAATATGCAGCAGTTTTATGACGGGATCACGGTTTCAGACGGTACAGGAGGCGATGAAGAGGAATTCGTTATGCTTGGACTGCGTCTTAGTGAAGGAATAACAAATGCCGGATACAAAAGCCGTTTCGGAAAAGACATTCCGTCAGCGTATAAAAATAATGCCCATATGCTCGAAAAAGCGGGGTTAGTAAGAATAACCGGAGAGGGATTTGGCCTTACTGAAAAAGGATTTATGGTATCCAATGCGGTTATTTCAAAGATACTGGAAGGCTGAGTAACTATATGGTAATTAACGATCAGCATAAAAGGAGTGTGAATCATGAAATCCGACAACATAAACACATTGGATATGCCGTCAGAAAAAAATCTTAAAAGGAATATTAAGCGTTATTCGCTTGGCGAGGAGATATTCAATTCAATATCTCACGGAGTAGGCGCACTGCTTGCAGCAGCGGGGACTGTAATTCTCATCATAGTTTCAGCGATATATAATGATGCATGGGCTGTTGTCAGTTCAGCGATATACGGCGGATCCCTGATAATTCTATATACCATGTCGACCTTGTATCATGCTATAACCAACGACCGCGCGAAATCATTTTTCAGGATCATGGATCACAATACCATATTTTTCCTTATTGCGGGTACATATACTCCGATAACGCTTGTACCGCTCAGAGGGCCGCTTGGATGGGTCCTGTTCGGCATTGTGTGGGGAGCGGCAGCAGTCGGTATAGTATTTAATTCCATTGATCTTGAAAAATTCCGCAAACCGTCAGTTGTGTGTTACATTCTTATGGGATGGGTCATTGTAATAGCGGTGAAACCGATGCTTGAAACGGTAAATACACTTTCGCTGCTGTTTTTGCTTATCGGCGGATTATTCTATACGGTAGGAATAATATTTTATGCCGTGAAAAAGGTCAGATATTTTCATTCTGTCTGGCATTTATTCACGGTTGCAGGCAGTGTATTCCAATATTTTTCGATAATGCTGATGATGATGGCATAAATTATCGCAAACCTATATATACAATCATTTACAATCGGTAATATTTTACAATATTATACGAATGGTAAAAAACAGCAGGTAAAACCATTAAGTCTTACCTGCTGTAATTTTTGCTGTCAAAAGACACCAGCAATATGTATTAATGAGCAATACATTCGGACAAACCACCACACAAAACCCGGGTGCAGGGAGGTTTCTCCCTGCCGAGGTCCGGGCGAGCAGCCCGGGCGGGGTTTGGGGCGGCAGCCCCAACATAGGTTGTGAAAAGTCAGCGTGAATAATATCAGTCAGCGTATTTGTCGTCTGTTTCGTTCCAAGCATACATTTTGCGGATCTCAGCGCCGACCTTTTCAAGCTGATGCTCAGCTTTGAGAGCGCGTGTTGCATTGAAGTGAGCTCTGCCGTTCTTATTTTCAGCGATCCATTTGGAAGCGAATGTACCGTCCTGAATCTCTGAAAGAACCTTTTTCATTTCAGCCTTATTAGCATCTGTGATGATTCTCTTGCCTGTTTCGTAATCGCCGAATTCTGCTGTGTCAGAGATAGAATATCTCATCATTGAGAAGCCGCCGCTGTAGATAAGGTCTACTATGAGCTTCATTTCATGGATGCACTCGAAATATGCATTCTCAGGAGCATAACCGGCTTCAACGAGTGTTTCAAAGCCAGCCTGCATCAATGCTGTAACACCGCCGCAAAGAACAGCCTGCTCACCAAAGAGGTATGTTTCTGTTTCGATTCTGAATGTAGTTTC
>CACYDC010000139.1 GCA_902773025.1 uncultured Ruminococcus sp. | reverse complement strand
TCACCGCTGAAATAGCTGTCGATCAGCTCATCTATCGCAAAATTACGTTTCAATTCATCAACAGAATTAATCTCTTTCCCATTCATATGCATACAAAAATCCTCCCTGATACACCCGATATAAGTATATATCGGATTCTGGAAGGATTGGTTGGCAGGCTGCCAACAAAATGCTTTTATTTTATCATCTGTCCGATAACAACCGATGAATAGATGCTGAGTACACCAATGATACTAAAAATCACTCTCTTGACGGATAAGCTGTATTTCGGGAACAATTTATCCTGAAACGAAAGATAGTTAAAAAAGCAGCAAAACGGAATGATTATCATCAATATCATATTGACTACTGCTTTGATCAGGTCATTCCTGTTCTGAGCAGTTCCGAAAATAACAAACAACCACACAACAAACATACTATAACCGAATAAAGCAAGGAACCGGACAATGCGATATCTTGATTTTACACCCGGCAGACTGCCGATGATAGTTTCCAGAAGCGGTTCTTTTTTGTCAGATTTCCGTTTTGTAATCTGCCCTCCTGAAGCATCACGGTAACGATATATATCAACCATTAGTTCTTTGATACTCTGGTAGCGATCTTTCGGATCAAATGCGATACATTTTCTGATAATATCAGGAAGAATACTCGTATCGGACAGCATTTTCTCATCAGGTGTTTTTCCAGTTTTCATATAATTGAGTATCACCCCGGCAGAATATATATCCGTCAGGGCGGTAGACTGCTGAAAACCGAACTGTTCCGGTGCGGCATAGCCTTGTGTACCTAAAATATGCGTATCCTTTCGGGATTTATCTTTCGGCATTCTTGATATATCAAAATCAATGATCTTCACAACGCCGTAATCATCGATCATAATATTCGTCGGCGTGATATCCCTGTGTACGATATTGTTCTGATGAAGAACTGCAAGTCCTCTGCATATCTGAAGCATTATATCGGTTATTATTTCATCATCCGGCTGTGTTCTTTCGCAAAATGTTTCCAGTGTGACACCCGATACAAACTGCTCGATCACAGTACAGACTCCGCTGTCCGATACCGCATCATGAACATGGATGATATTTTTATGAGAGATATTGCAAAGCGTTTTATGAACCTCATATTCGCTCTCCGGCATTGTTTTTTTCACCATAAACTGTCCGCTGTTATTATTCCGTATCAGTACGGTATTATCGTTGTACTGATAAATCGGTTCAAACTGCCACAGTCCGAATTTTTCACTATTATTCATTCTGCATCTTCTCTTCTGTCATATTTTATGCTATAATTCTATCATATTACCAAGCAGAAAGGAAGAGTAAAATGCTAAAGAAATCCACAGATGAACTGAATAAAATCCTGAAAAGCAACATCCCCATCTCACAATATCTGAAAGAAAATGCCGCCAGCTTTCACAAACTTACACTTCCGCAAACATTTGAACTTTTTTTGAAAGAAAACAAGGTTACCAAGGCACAGGCGGTCAGGGGGGCTGATCTGGAGAGAACTCATGGTTATCAGGTTCTCAACGGCACACGCAATCCCACCAGAGATACCCTGCTTCGTCTTTGCATCGGTATGAAAGCAAACAGCGAACAGACAAGAATTATGCTTCTGAAAATCAAAGCCGCTCCCCTCTACTCAAAAGACAAAAGAGACAGTGTTATTCTTTTCGGCATACTGCATCATATGAATTTGCAGGAAATCAACGAACTGCTTTATCAGAACCGTTTGCCGATTCTGGGAAAATAATCGACTGCACTCACAAGCCGTGGGTGCAGTTTTTGTTCGTATTATTTCAGATTGATGGCAAGGTCGTATTCAAAAGGTACCTCTTCCCATGTCACAATGACGATATCACCGTTGATCATGCTTGCCTGCTGATTTTCTGCAAGTGTACCGTAAGCCTTCTCCGCTTTCTGAAGAATATTCAGGTTGTCTGCCCAGAATTCATCATCAGGATTTTCTCTCAGTCTGCGGAATTCTTCCTCGGTGTAGATCACTTTATCAACATGAAAGATGCAAGCTTTTTTTTCACTGATATTCAGGATACTGTCGCTGAGTTCTTCTTCATTATCACAGGTCACGTTAACCGTTATCGTGCTGTTATCCTGAAAAGTATAATCTGCCGCATACGGGGTTGTAAAATCGCTGTATATAGCAATGTAGGTATCCTTGATATCACTGACAAACTCACTGCCGTCTTTCTTTGTGATGGTCAATTCTGCCGAAGCACTGTGTGTATCGCCGGAAGCATTATCAATGACAACATTCAGATTGCTTTTCTCTGTGTTGCTTATTGCTGCGGCGGAAGTGGCGATAACGGTTGCTGCTGCAACGGTGGAAATAGCTGCGAGGATTACTGTCTTGACTGTCTTTTTCATATTGAATCAACCTTTCGTTTTTTGTTTTGCTGTTTTTGTGCTTTCACTAATATAAACGCAGCATCAAAGAAAAAAGGTTCACTCAAACGAAAAACTTTTTCTGGATAATCTTAATTTGAAATATATGTGTAAAACCGAGCTGTATACCGTAAAAAAATACTCCCTAACAGCCTTATCAATAAAAAATTAACGATTTAATTGTA
>CACYDC010000138.1 GCA_902773025.1 uncultured Ruminococcus sp. | reverse complement strand
GGAGACGACGGAAGCACTTGGCCATGACTATGAGGCTGAAGTTACAGCACCAACATGTACAGAAAAGGGGTATACAACTCATACATGTTCACGCTGTGGAGACACTTACGAGGACACATTTGTAGAAGCACTTGGTCATAAGGCAGTGACGGATGCTGCAGTACCGGCAACATGCACAGAGACTGGATTGACAGAAGGCTCTCACTGTTCGGTATGCGGTGCGGTTCTGGTTGCTCAGGAGACAGTTGATGCTATTGGACACGAATGGGGCACTCCATCCTTTGATTGGGCAACAGATTTCAGCAGTGTGACCGCTACAAGAATCTGTGCGAATGTCAGCAGTCATATAGAAACAGATACAGTACAACCCACTTCAGAAATAACATTAGAACCAACTGTCACAGAGGCTGGTGAAAGGACATATACCGCAGTGGTAACGTTCGATGGACAAACATTTACAGATATCAGGACAGAAGTGATTCCGGCTTTAGGAGTTACTGTCAATGGTTCTTTTAAAAGTTTTAAGAGCAATTCAGATGCCATAACTATAGCTCTTTATGCTGAAGGTGAAGAAACTGCAGCATACAGTGTTGAGGCTAATGGAAATGCAAGCGGAACTGCTGCGCCAATCATTGTAACCGGAGATTATTCAATTGAAAAAGTTGCTCCTGGTTCATATACGGTAATAGTCACTAAAAAGGATCATGTTACCAGAGAGTATTCCCTGACAGTTGGGAATGAAAATGCAACACTTGATGTTGAGATTTGGCTTTTGGGTGATGTGACTGGCGATGGAAAAGTCACCACCATAGATGCAGCACGTGCTAATTCACATGCACAGGGCAAATCTTTACTCGAAGGATATCCTCTGAAGTGTGGTGATGTTGTTGGAAATGACGGAACTATCACAACAGTTGATGCTGCTCGTATTAATTCACATGCACAGGGCAAATCCTTGTTATGGGAATACTAAATAATAGATTATTATTAAAAAGGAGTTTTATCATGAACAGACGTTTAAAATCTTGGTCAATCATTATAGTACTTGTGCTGTCTCTAGTGTTATTTGCGATACCATCATTTGCAGCAGATACACAAATTAAGATTTCTGCAGACAAGACAACGGCTTCACCAGGTGATACCATTACGTTTACTATTACATTGGGACCGGTTTCCGACCTTGGTTCAATGCAAATGGTTCTGGATATTCCGGACGGACTAACTTATGTTGCTAATTCTACTGCTATAGCAGATGGGGTAAAAGATACTCTTGGCTTTGACAGCTTGGATTGGACAGAAAGCAGCATGATGATTAATGGATATGCTTCGGAAGCTGACTATGCAAGTACCGGAGATACGGTTATTGCAACATTTCAGTGCACTGTTGATGATGGCTATTCGGGTTCGGTGACAATGGGTCTAACTGATTTAGAATTTTATTCCTGTATAACTTGGGATGAGCATACTCAGGAGTATTCGGTCGTTTCTGATACAGTTAATATAGAGAAAGCATCTGAAGAGACACCGGATGAAGAGTCTTCTGAAGAAGTAACCGAAGCAACAACTGAGAAAACTACAGAAGCCTCTTCCGAACAATCAAGTTCTAAAGACAGTAAATCACCTGAGACAAGTGATTCACAGCCATTAGTTCTCTGGGTTGTACTAACATCTGTTTTCCTGGCTGCAGTTGTGACACTTATTATTGTCTTAGTTAATAAAAGAAAACATAGTAACAGATAATCTTTTCATAATGATGTTCGCATATCTGTGCCTTAAACTCTAAGCCGTAAGAGTTAAAGGCAAATCAAAAACACAGACTAGTATGAGGCCGGTCCTTTTAATAGACCGGCCTTTTGATCTGAATAGCAGTTTTATTTATTTAAGCTTTTAGTGGCTTAGTTTAGAACAAGCGGAACACGCCAATGACTTCACCTAAGATCGCGACATCCTTTACAATGATCGGATCGTAATCCGGATTTTCCGGCTGCAGGCGGATATGGTCGCCTTCATGATAGAAGGTCTTGACCGTAGCGCCATCCTCGATCAGAGCCACGACAATGTCTCCATTCTGCGCTGAATTCTTCTGGCGGACAATGACCTTGTCTCCGTCGAAAATGCCCGCATTGATCATACTGTCGCCTTTTACGATCAGCATAAAGGTCTGATCATTTGGAAGCATCTCAACAGGAATAGGGAAGTAGTCCTGAATGTTTTCTTCTGCTAATAAAGGTTCGCCTGCAGCAACGCGGCCGACGATCGGGATCTGAGCATATTCTTTTCGAGTGAGTGCAAACTCATCATCAACAATCTCAATTGCGCGAGGCTTGGACGGGTCGCGCCTAATATATCCGTTCTTTTCCAATGTCGCTAAATGCGCGTGAACAGAAGCAGAGGATTTAAGGCCAACTGCTTCGCCTATCTCACGTACTGTTGGCGGGTAGCCTCTGGAAAGAGTCACTTCCTTGATATATTCTAATATTTCTGTTTGTTTCGTTGAAATATTTCCTTTCGACATAGGTACCTCCATTTGTACTTATCATTTTCTTTCTTTGTATGCATTCTAACATACCGAACAAATATTTGCAAACATTTGTTCGGAAAATGCTTGACAAACATTTGTTCGGGAGTTATCATAATGACACAAACAGATGTTCGGTCATGAAATAAGATGAATACAATTCCTGAACAGGACCAGTTATTAAACAGGAATATCTGATGAATACAAATTAACCGGACGATTTTGAGGATGAATAAGCACATAACAATTAGATGGTAATTGACGGAGGTGCTTATAATGAGAAATTCAAACAGGGGAAACAATTACAGAAACAAGACCATGAAGCAGAGAAGAGCAGTTTCGAAAAAGAATAAAAAAAATAGGATCAGCAGCGTAACGAAGTTCTTCATTGCTGTCATGGTGATTGCCGCAGCAGTATGCATTATTCTGTTCAGCAACAGAAATATTACCAATGCAGATGAATCCGGAAACGCTGTAGAACTTACGAAATATTATAAAACTATTACAATTGAACCAGGCGATACTTTATGGAGCATTGCAAAAGAATATAAGTCTGGTGCATATAAAACAACGCAGGATTATGTAGATGAGCTGCTTTCAATGAATCATCTCCATTCTGACGCAATAACCTCAGGCCAGAAGCTGATCGTAGCATATTTTAAGTAATTTTGAATTATCAATATTTTGATCCGGGTAATTCTTACGTTTCTTTCTGATATGATCAGCCTTCTAAGGCATGCGTTGGCGCAAATGCATCTTCCTGAAAAGCTTTTTGTAGATATGAAAGAACTGTAAGTTACCAAATATTTATATTTTTTGTACGAATGGTACAACGATATATCCCTCATTTAGAAGAAATCGTATTTAATAT
>CACYDC010000137.1 GCA_902773025.1 uncultured Ruminococcus sp. | reverse complement strand
TTTTGCAGATTATTTTTCTGTTGAAATGTGCGATCCGCTGCTTCTGCAACTGAAAATTCGCCGAATATTCACCGAAAATTCGCTTTATTCGCTCGTCGAGGGTGAATAAAGCGAATTTTTCAAGTATCTGCCCCCGCAATTGTTAATATAACGCTGCTTCAAAATGTAAAAGTATAAAATACTATGTGGACTATCTTCTTTTCTGCTGTAGCATCTCGATTGCCTCGGTTAGGTGCGTATATGCTAAAGGCTTGTCCTTTAGTTTCTCTCTTAAGCCGCGCATATTCATCAGCAAATAATCTAACCGATGTATTTGTCTATCTAGCCCGAGCTGTTTATAAAACTGGTTTACCGCATCATCTGTTGAGAAGTCCTCGCTGATTCTTATGTAGTAGTCCTCGTCCCTAAAAAATGATCTACAAATATCTGATCCGTCGGGATCAACTTTATAGAGGTCTTCCTCCGAAAGTTCCAAGCTGCTTTTTGACCTGTTGCAGTCGTAACAGGCCAGGACTAAATTCTCTATGCTACCGGCCTGCGCTTTTGATGAAAAGCGTGAGGAATCTTTTGGGATAAAGTGATCGATTTCAAACTGCTTCCACCCGATTATTGCTAGAGTTACTCCACAATAGGGGCATTTTCCGTTATATACCTCAATGAACTGTTGCTTATAGCATAATCTGTTATCTGAAATATACGTGTGCATGTCTTTTGCGCGAGGATGTTCCTGTAGAACTGCTTCTTTGACTTTTTCCTTTTTTTCCTTCAAATCTGATAGCTTGGGACAATATTTTGTATTTCTATAATCGTCATCCATCAAGGCTCTCCTGTATTTCTTTAAAGGCTTGAATGAGTGTATCAATATCTGTTTTCGTCAACTCATCATAGGTATTTTTACCTTTTAGTGTGGCAATAACCTTGTCCTTTATAACCTCCTCCCAACTATCATTTTTATCGATGAGTTCTGCTAACAGCCAATATTGGTGTATATTTGCTACTGCAGCATCTAAATATGGGGGTAACACGGCTGAATAATACTCTGAAGCTGTTTTCCCACAGCTCTTATCATATTTTGCAACTTTAGCGATTTCCGATTCCGTGCCATTTTGTGTTATTACAATGACTTCGATGAAAGGAAAAAACTTCTTAAGGACAAGCTTGAACTCTTCTCCTGTAAATTTTCCGCCGGTTGCCGTTCGATTTTCAAACAGCCACGAATCTATCAGTACAATATTGGCAGCTCTTACTTTCGGGTCTGATAAAAGACTTTCATATCCCTCTTCAGGGCGAAATATCACTTCTGAGCATTCAATCTCATAATGCGTGCTTCGAAACTCTTTATCAAGAAACTTTGTCAGCGCTGCTTCCGGTTTATCATCGATATATACCAGGGAATACTTCTCCATTATTTTGATCCTCCCATTGTAAATTCGATACTAAACCCGTTAGTTCCAGCAATCCGTGTTATTTCACCACCCGACATTGTTACGGTATTGTTCACTATCCACATGCCGAGCCCGTGACCTTTCTTTCGAGTAGTCTCATGAACTTCGAGCATTTTTTCTGGATGATCTATATATTTCTTATCAAGGCCCTTGCCGTTGTCCGCATAAGAGAATGCCAGCATGTCTCCAGAGGGATTAACAGAAATAGATATTTCAATATGGTTGAGGTGCTCATTCTGTTGAATACTATTCAAGATAAGGTTATCGAAAATGACCTGCAAATAATCTTCTGAAATTAAATAGCAGATATCCTCGTTCATATTGAGCGAAATGGTAATCCATGCATAATCGTCTTCCCAGTTTTTCTTAATGCGGTTTATAATATCATAAATGCTTTGCCAGGACGCCTCAAACTGCTTTTTCTCAATTTCAGAAAGCATTGTATTCATAAAGGCCAAAACCTTCGTACTGACTTCCTTGTTGGATTCAAGCAGATACGGCACATTCTGATAAGATTTCTCCGTCCGTTCCGGCAGAGTAAGCTCATCCCACATTCCAAATTCTTTAAGAGCATCAATAATGTTATCAATATTTTCAGCAATAGAGTTCCGATCATTTCTCATTTCATGTGCAATAGAAGATGCCTTGAGTCCTACCGTTGCCAGAACATTAAGAATGCGGACATCATATTTATATCTTGTTTCAACATTATCACGCTCACGTTGCGCTTCTGTGTGTGCTTTCTGATATGCTTTGATTTCTGCCGCTAACTGCATTGTCTCTTCTTTAGTTAGTGTCGCAGCGGAACTGGGATTTGATACGATTTTTTCGCTGACAGGAGATGTTTTCTCCTCGGGCGGAGCATTTTTTACATTTATGTGTCGAATAATGTTTTGACGATATCTCTCAAACCCTTTGATGCCAGCAAGAACAATTTCAACAAACAGCTCATAAAAAATATTTTCATCCAATCCTTGTCTGTTTGAAAGGTCTTGCAGAACTGCATTCCTTCGTTTGTCAATTTCAACTTTGCCAGCCATTTGGTTTTCTCTCACACGCCAGGAACCGGTCGGATGAGTTGCTGCAGCGGGGGATTTTCTGGAACGTTTACCAAATCCAAGCCAGTCCTTCTTTCCTTCGTAGGAAGAAATACTAAAAGCGTTTCTGTAAAGAATAACACCTTTCAGAGAATCGCAAGGCAGTGTATGATGCTTGTATAAAAACTTTTCAACATCATCTCGAGTTGGACTGATGGTAAATGAAAACTCTGCCGAAAAACTACCTAAAAGCTCCAAGTCATGCTTTAGTTCTTCGTCTGATAGATCCCACTGATCAATGGCCTTCAGTTCATCGAAAGCATCTATTTTTTGATAGAAGTGTTTTAAGTCGATACCTTCACAATACTTTTCAGCCTCGTCTTGAAACTCATCAGAGATTACTTCGGTCGTCAGCGCTTGGCTAGCACCATCGTACTGAAGATTGATCCTTGCCAAACAGTTTTTCCCAGGAATTAGCTTTGTGATATATGGTACAATCTCTTTCTCTACATCCGGATGCGATATGACAATCTTCATTACGGTGTCATTATAGGTTTTTGAGAGGAACTGGATAAGATTCTCAACCTTCTTTTTGTTCCATTTTGCGCGTAAACACTCTACTATAATTTTGGTGCCCCGATCATTGATAGTATCGTCAACAGAGACAGTGGATGATACCCAATCTGTTTCCCATACAACGCAAGGTGATCCATCCTTTTTAGATAGTACCGAAGCGGCCTCTCCAAGGCGTGCTAAAGCAAAGCGGCCTACACCCTTAGACCCAGCAAGGACCCTCACCTGATTGTTTTCTAACGTAGTAGTGTAGTCCTTTGTGCTTTTCCCAACATGCATCCACTTATGCCTAATATCATCAACGTCCATGCCGGAGCCGTCGTCAAGAACAATGAGCCTGCTATCTTCAAAGATAAGCTTCACAAATGACGCACGGGCATCATAGGCATTTTTCACAAGTTCCAATACGGCAGACTCATCAGTGGAAAAGTTCTGAACACCCAATAATTCGGCAATGGTTTTGTCTTCGATAATATACTGAAGTTTTTCCATCTCATTGCCCTCCTACAAATCTAAAGTCGTTGATGTCTTTGCAAGTAATCCTTATAGATTTCCCATTCACACTAATTCCAATTCTTCGAATGTATTCCATGAATTGGTTGCTTCTAAGAACTGATATTGCATCGTCCAAGCTATAATCTGAATTCTTGACTGTAATATAAATACCAGAATAAGGAATAGCATCTTTGCCGATCTTATGTATCTCCACTTTGCGAGTTGTTATAGTAGACACAAGAAGCTTTTCAGTATTTATGTGAGATAGGGCTTGCGATCTCCCATATTCAAACCACGCGGCATTTTTGTCACTATCTCTTTCTGCAAGCTCTTTTGAGAATCGTTTTAGATGTTTAGTTGCATTCGGAAATAACTTTTCAAACTCATTTGCTGTAAAACGGACAAGTCCTGACCCATCATATTTATACGGGAAAATAATATATTTTTCCGTCTGATATTGTAATGATCTAGGGCTTACTGCTTTATAAACGACATCAGGTTCTATCTGTTCTTCTTGGATATCCCTTTCACTTAGCAAAAAAGCCTCATTTAACAATGTAGCTATTGATACAGATGCATTAAAAACATCGCCAAATCGTATTGTCCCATCAGCGCTGGGCAACTCACTATCAAAAGTCCATTTATCACCTAGTGCCTTTCTGCTTATGACCCGAGTTTGCTTATTTGTAATGTTTTTATAGTGAATATTATCAGAAATATTGTCTTGCTCGTATAAAAACAGACTAACAGAAGTCAAGGTCTTGTCAAACAACTTCTGGTTAGGATAGTCATACACAATAGACAGGTGCGCCTTCAGTTTTTCCCTCAATTTCTGAGCGAATACGTTTTTATAAATGTTATTTGGAATGAGCTGAACAAGTTTGCCTGTGTCTTTTAGTAGGCCAATCGCCGATTCGATAAAGGCATAACAATAATCAAATTTTCCAGCAGCGCAAGAAACGAATTTTTCCTTGAGGGCTTTTCGACTCTCAGCGTCCATTTCTTTGTAAGAAATATACGGTGGATTCCCAACAATGAAGTCAAATTTAATGTTAAGATCTATTTC
>CACYDC010000136.1 GCA_902773025.1 uncultured Ruminococcus sp. | reverse complement strand
TATCTTGATTTTTTTCTCTATTTATGATTTAATAGAACAAAGTGTGTTTAAAAGGAGGTTTGTAGATGGCAAGTGATATTGTTAAACTCATTCTGGAAACAGAAGAGGATTGCAAAAATAAAGAGGCCGATGCACGAAAAAAAGCTGAAGCTAAAAAACAAAAGGGCAAGGAAGAAGCCGAAAGGATTTTAGCTGATGCTCGCAGTCAGGTGGATTCTATGGTCAATAATGATGCTCAGGCAATTTCAGGCAGCGCTCAGCTAAGACTTGATAAGCAAAAGCAAAAGTTTAAAACTGAGTGTGAAGCTCTGAAAAAAAATGCTTCAAATAACATTGACAGGGTTACCGGACTTGTTATTGAAGCAATTGCTACATAACATCGTTTTATTCTTCTTAGTTAAGTGTGGTGATAACATTTGGCAAAACTTAAAATGAAAACTGTCCGTATTATTGCATTGAAAAAAGACAGAAAAAGGCTTCTTGAACATATTCAGGACAGTTCAATAATCCATGTCAGAAATACGGACGAAAAACAATCGGGTTTCGAAAGAACCGATACCTCGGCTCAGCTTCAGCAGTTTGAAAGAAATGCTTTTCTGACAAGGCAGGCTCTGAAAATTCTCGATAGAACCGAGCCTGAAAAAAAAGGTATTCTTGCTTCTTTCAGAGGCAGACGCGAAATCGAGCCTGAGGAAATCGGAAAGCTTGCAGGTGAATCTGTTAAAATAATTGGTATCTGTAATAGAATTACTGACCTCGATAAACAGACAGCTGACCTTGCTGCTGAAAGAGTCAGAATCAAAACAGCTATCGCTCAGCTTGAACCTTGGAAAAATCTCGATATTCCTATGAATACAAGCGATACTGCTTCTTCTGCTGTTTTTATCGGCAGCTTTCCGAAGGGTTATGATAATGTAACTCTTTCCGAAAAACTTGCGCAGGAAACTCCTGAACTGATCTTCGATTTTGAAATCATTTTCTCTTCTTCAAATCTTACCTGTGCAGTGATCTTCACTCCTAAAAGTCAAAAAGAATTGGCTGACAATACCTTGAGAACATTGGGCTTTTCAAGACCGCTCAATCCGACTTCAAAAACTCCTTCGGTGAAAGCGGAAAGACTTAAGGATAAGCTCGATGGTTTGCAAACAAAAATCGATTCTGCAAAAGAACAGCTACGATCCTATCTTAAATATCGTCCTGTAATTCGCGATATGGAGGATTATTTCGTTCTGAGATCTGAAAAATACAAAGTCATTTCTCAGCTCGATCAGACAAAGCATATTTTTATCCTTAACGGCTATATCCCCGAACAGGATCAAATCAAACTGGAACAATTATGTCAGCGGGTAGCTCCTGACTGTATTGTCGAATTCGGCGATGCGGGTGATGATGCCCCGGTTAAGCTTAAAAACAACACCTTCTCTGAACCCGCTGAAAGCATTGTTACTATGTATTCCCCCCCATCACACAATGATATCGATCCTACACCCGTTATGGCTTTCTTCTTCTATTTCTTCTTTGGGATGATGTTCTCTGATGCAGGCTACGGACTTCTTATGATCATAGCTACTACTATTGCTCTGAAGGTATTTAAACCTGACAGAAAAATGAAGAATAATCTAAGACTTTTCCGTAACTGCGGATTCGCTACCGTTGTCTGGGGCCTTGTTTTTGGCAGTATCTTTGGCGATGCTCCCGCTGTTATCTATAAGCTTTTTACAGGTAATGAGATAACTATGCGTCAGCTGCTACCCTGGCCTATACTCGATACTCAGAAGGATGCGCTTACTATCATGGTAATCTCTATTGGACTGGGACTTTTACATATACTGATAGGTATGGGGTGCAAGTTCTATGTATGTATAAAGGAAAAGGATTATGCAGCTGCTTTCTTCGATACCGGCCTTTGGATGACAATGCTCGTAGGCTTTGCTGTTCTGGCAGCCGGCGCCGCTGCTTCTCAGACAGTTTTCTATGTCGGTGTAGGTATTGCGATAGCTTCGGCAGTCGGTCTCGTTCTCACTCAGGGACGCGGAAAGAAAAATATCTTCGCTAAACTGATGGGCGGTATTGCTTCCCTTTATGATATTACAAGCTATATCAGCGATCTTCTGAGCTATTCAAGACTTCTTGCTCTCGGTCTAACTACCGGTGTTATGGCTCAGGTATTCAATATGCTCTCTACCATTATGGGGCCAAGCGTCGTTGGTATTATATTTATGATAGTTATGTTCCTCATAGGACACGCTATCACTATTGGTCTGAACGCACTCGGCTCATATGTACATACTATGCGTCTGCAATATGTGGAAATGTTCAGTAAATTCTATGAGGGCGGCGGTAAACCTTTTGAACCGTTCTCTCTTAACAGCAGAAATTTTAAAATTAAAAATAGTAATGACGATTAATTCTGGAGGTATTTATTATGAATGGTATGATTTTTGCAATTTTGGCAGCTTCTCTCGCTACAGTTCTTGCCGGTATCGGCTCTGCTAAGGGTGTGGGCGCAGCCGCTCAGACTGCTATGGGCGTCCTTTCTGAGGACTCCTCTATGTTCGGTAAAATGCTCGTTCTTACTCTTCTCCCAGGTACACAGGGTCTGTATGGCTTTATCGTAGGATTCCTTATCATGAACGGCACCGGTATTCTTAACGGCAGTATGGATCTTGGTATGGCTCAGGGTCTTTCATATCTGGCTGCTTCGCTCGCTATCGGCTTCGGCGGTATGATCTCAGGCTTTGCTCAGGGTAAGGCTGCTGTTGCTGGTATTTCAATGTGTGCTAAGGATGAAAAGAATTTCTCAAAGGCTATGGTTTCTATTACTCTCGTTGAGATCTATGCACTTCTTGCCTTCATTGTTTCTCTTCTTATGGTCATCTCTATAAAATAATGATGATATTCATAAGTGAATTTTCAGTAAAGGTGGGTTGTCTATGAGCAGCGGAGAAAAAATAATTGCAAGCATAAGGCAGGAAAGCAATGACAGAATTGCTGAAATTAATGCCGATGCAGACAAAATCTATCAGGAAACTATCAGCAAAGCTGAAAAACAGGCTCAGGAAATACGCCATATCGGTGAACACAAGGTCCAACTTCAGTCTGAAAAGCTTCTTGCTGCATATAAAAGTAAGGAAGAACTTGAAAAAAGAAATATTATTCTGCGTACTAAGCGTGCTGAAATTGAAAAGGCAATCGATCATATATACAATTATATGATCGGTATGAAGGATAAGGAATACTTTGAACTGATCCTAAAACTTGCCAGATCACTTGGAAATTGCAGCGGTACTGTCTTCTTTAATTCTCGTGACCTTGCTCGTCTGCCGTCGGATATTAAAGATAAATTCAATCGCTGCGGTGTGAATGCAGATATTTCTGATAAACCGGATGATTCGATCGACAGCGGTTTTATTCTTAAAAACGGACCTATTGAACAAAATATGAGCTTTTTATCGGTTATTAACGATAAGCGTGAGCAGATCGAGGATATAATCGGCAGAGAACTTTTCAGGGATTAAGGGGGAATTTGTGTGGCTTTTTCATATGAATTTTCTATTGGCTCGGTCAGGGCAAAAGAAAAATCCCTGCTCTCTTACTCAGATCTTGAACAAATGATCAATGTAAAAAATGAGGATGAACTGGTAAAACTCCTCAAGGATAAGGGTTACGGCGATGGTGACTCGACAGATGAGCTAATTGCTTCACATACTGAAAAAATATGGAAGTATATTAAAAATGTATCTCCGGATATGAGTATTTTTGAACCCTTTTTTATGCAAAATGATATCCATAATCTTAAAACTACCCTTAAGGGTGTAATGTCCGATACGGAGTATTCTCATTTGTTGCTTCACCCATGTAACATCGATATCGGTCTTCTTAAAAAGGCTGTTGAAAACAACAAATTTGATATACTTCCGGAATGGCTGAGCCAGTCTGCTGCAAAAGCATATAAGCTTCTTGCGCAGACCGGAGATGCAAGATTGAGTGACTCGGTAATCGACAGATCAGCTCTTGAAAAAATGATCGAGGAAGGAAATAAATCCAAATCAGACTTTATTTGTCAGTACTTCAATATATTTGTTTTCTATGCCGATATTAAGATTGCTCTCAGAGCGTCAAGACTTAAAACAACTAACGATTACCTTGACAATGCATTGTGCGAATGTCAGGGCTTTGATAAAAAGGCTGTTATTTCTAAAACCCTTTCTTCACAAGATTCCCTTATTAAGTATCTTGAAACTATAAGTTTGTATGACTGTAAAATAGCTGTCGCCTGTTACAAAAACAGTCCTTGTGAATTTGAACGTTTTGTTGATAATAAGCTTATGCTGCTTGCTAAACAGCTTTGCAGATTCTCCTGTCAGGGCCCTGAACCGCTTCTTGGATATTATCTGGGCTGCGAATATGAAAAACAGGCTGTTCACATTATTTCAAGCGGCATCGTTACACAGACCTCTCCGGATAAAATTAGAGAAAGGCTGCGTGAAACTTATGGTTAAAAATATAGCCGTTATCGGTGACTGCGAAAGCGTTAAAGGCTTTAACGCGCTCGGGATCGAAGCAATTGTATGTAATGATCCTGACAAGGCTACATTTGTTCTCAAATCTGCTGTCGAAAACGACAGATTTGCGATTATTTATATGACAGAGGAAATGTTTACTGCTGCTGAAAAGGAAAGAATTAAAATCGCTGAACAGGCTATCCCTGCGGTGATTCCTATTCCCGGGGCAAGAGGAAACGATCAGTCCGGATTAAAACGACTTTCTTCATTCGTTGAACAGGCAGTAGGCTCTGATATTTTATTCAAGCAATAAGCAAACACGATTTAAAGAGGTGTGAAATTTGACAAACGGAATTATAACTAAGGTTGCGGGTCCTCTCGTTATTGCTGAGGGCATGAGAGATGCAAATATGTTCGACGTTGTAAGGGTCAGCAGTCAACGTCTCATTGGCGAGATCATCGAAATGCACGGCGACAGAGCAAGTATTCAGGTTTATGAGGAAACCTCAGGTCTTGGCCCCGGCGAGGAAGTTGAATCGACCGGCGCTCCGCTTTCTGTGGAACTCGGTCCCGGTCTTATTGGTTCAATATACGACGGTATTCAGCGTCCTTTGAGCGAGATCATGAAGGTTGCCGGTAATAACCTTACAAGAGGAGTCGAGGTCCCTTCTCTCGATCATAATAAAAAATGGCATTTTGTTCCTACAGTAAAAAAAGGAGATAAACTCGTTGCCGGAGATACTATCGGTACTGTTCAGGAAACTCATGCCGTTGTACATAAAATTCTCGTTCCTGACCGTGTAAGCGGTACAGTGAAGGATATCAAGGAAGGGCAGTTTACAATTGACGATACTGTTGCTGTACTGGATAATAACGGAACCTCCGTTATTATTAAAATGGCAACAAAATGGCCTGTGCGTGTAGGCAGACCGTATAAACAAAAACTGTCCCCAGATATACTGCTCACAACCGGTCAGAGAACTATTGATACCCTTTTCCCTATCGCTAAAGGCGGTGTTGCGGCTGTTCCGGGTCCGTTCGGTTCTGGAAAAACTGTTGTTCAGCATCAGCTCGCCAAATGGGCAGCCGCCGACATAATAGTTTATATCGGATGCGGCGAACGCGGTAACGAAATGACTGACGTTCTTAACGAATTTCCTGAACTGCGTGATCCGAGAACAGGTAATTCTCTTATGGAAAGAACTGTTCTTATTGCGAATACATCCGATATGCCTGTTGCTGCACGTGAGGCCTCAATTTATACCGGTATTACTATCGCGGAATATTTCAGAGATATGGGCTATACCGTCGCTTTGATGGCTGATTCCACCTCACGGTGGGCTGAAGCTCTTCGTGAAATGTCTGGCCGTCTTGAAGAAATGCCGGGTGAAGAAGGTTATCCCGCTTATCTCGGAAGCCGTCTT
>CACYDC010000135.1 GCA_902773025.1 uncultured Ruminococcus sp. | reverse complement strand
CAATGTAATGATGAGCACCGTAATGCCAAAACTGCCGAGATAATAGCGGGCTGCATAGAAAGCCGGAAGTCCTTCAATTCCGCTCAGATTTCCAAGATCACGGATATATTCCAGCCAGGAATTGTATTCGGGGGGATAGGCGGTTACAGAGAGCACCATCACAAAAATATATAGGAGTGTCGTCACTACCACAGCGGTTGTCAGAATTCTGAAAGACTTCTTCCGGCTGAAGGAGAATTCCTCTGTAAAATGGGAAATATTCTCAAAACCGATAAATGCCCATGGGGAAATCACAGCGATCCTGAGCGTCTGCATAATTTTGCTGCTGTCCGGTACAAAAAGAGGTTCAAAAGAGTGGTCATGCCGAATCATACCACCCAGAAAACACACTGTAATGCCAAGTGCAAAGAATCCGGCAAGAATCACCATCAGTTTTACTGTTAGTTTCTTATTGCGTGTGCAAACCAACGCCGCGAGGAACAAAGCCGCGGTTGTCAAAAGTAATTCTCCCACATAGACATCATAACCAAAAATTGTATAGAGATAACCGAAATGGAAAATATCCCCGATGAAATACCTTGCGAACAGCGGAAATGCCGTCGCATTTGCCCAAAGGATCGCCAGGTAAGTCAGCATCAGGAACCAGGCAGTCAAAAATCCATGATCGTAGCCAAATGTTTCTCGACTGAATGCATAAGCCCCTCCGGCCTCCGGGTAGCTGTTCATCATGTAAGCGTAATTTCTGCTGATGACCAGCATGATCAATCCACCAATGATCATGCCGATCACGCTTCCCATTGGGCCGGCCTTGGACAAATATGTATTGGCAGTAATGACCAGTGATCCCCAGCCGATGCTCGTCCCGAGAGCAAATGCCCAGGCGCCGGAGGGCGAAATAAAGGCCCCCAATTTTTTAGCAGTTTTCGTTTCCATTCAGCCCTCTCTTTTTTTCTCGATAATATCCTGGCGAAGGTACTTATCCTTTTTATTCAACGGTTTTGCAATAAGTTACGGCATACCCGGTCAGAACCGGTCATAATGTAAATATTCATACTGATCAGATTTTCTAAACGTCAATTTTCGGGTATATATCCGTTTGAGACATTGACCAAGCCAGTGTTTTCATACACCTATGCTGCATCTGAATTTTTGCAAGGATTCAGAAAAGTGCTGGTTCGTTGGCAAATCTTATAATTATTATAGTAACAAAAACATTTAAATAAATATAAAAAGAGGATTTTCAGGGAAAATGGCGTCACTGTCCGTTTGATTTTTCCCGCAAAATCGAATAGACCCGATATAACCGCTAATCACTTTCAAAGTGAAGCACAGTCCGCATCCCATCTTTCCCACAAAATGTGTTTTTAAAAACAGCGGCAGCATTTGGCAAATACATTTTTGGATCTTCGATCTGCTGAGAATAATGGGTCAACCATAATGTTTTAACATTTGCACGCGCTGCCATCTCCGCTGCCTTTGCAAATGTCATATGGCCATATTCAGCCGCAGCTTCTGTCTGCCCATTCTCCCCATATGTTCCCTCGCAAATCATCAGATCCGCTTCCCGCGCGGCATTTACAAGCGAATCACAGGCAGCGGTATCGCCGGAGAAAATAAATTTCAGTCCCTTCCGCGCATCTCCGAGGACCTGTTTTGGCAGAATGACGCGATCTCCCAAACAGACAGATTCGCCCCGCTGCAGATTTCCCCATAACCGGACAGGGATCTCCAATTCTCTTGCCTTTTCCGGTTGGAATTTGGGAGCACGGCCAAGGGTAAAACAATAACCCTGGCTGGGGACACGATGTACAGTCGGGAATGGGCGAAGCTTTGCCTCATATGGCCAGCCTTTTATCAAATCACAGAGCCGGAGGCCATCTTCTGAAATCTCAACCAAATTGATCGGGTAAGATGTCCACCCTGTCAGCTCTAAAATCGGTTCCATCACATTCCGAAGATGTACCGGGCCGGTGATGTAAAGAGGCTCAGTCCTTTGCATAGCGGTCATTGTCTGCAGCAGTCCCGGTAAACCAAAAATATGATCGCCATGGTAATGCGTCAACGCGATCATGTCTGTTTTCATAAGACTTACACCGGCCCGCCTTGCAGCAGTCTGTGTCCCTTCCCCGCAATCAAACAGAATACTGTGTCCGCTGCAAAAGAGGGTGGCAGCTGTTAGAGCTCTTCCGGGGATTGGTAGCAGCGCTGCGGTGCCGAGTAATGTAATTTCGATCATGTTTCTGTTTTCTCCTGCTTTTGGCTGTCCGGACCCGGATCATTTCTTTTG
>CACYDC010000134.1 GCA_902773025.1 uncultured Ruminococcus sp. | reverse complement strand
AGATATTCAGTTCCTTATATTCGCCCTGAATGATATCGCGCTTGAAATTAAGGGTATTTCTGCTTATGCACTTCTTTACAAGCTCCATCAGGAGTTCTCTCTTGATAAAGAGCATATTCATGTAATAGCTGTATGAGCCTGAGAAATCGCCGTTAATAAGAACATCAATTACTCTGCCCTTAGCGTCAAAGGAAAGGACTGTAGGATCATGAAGTTTTTCCGGGATCTGATCTCTCTTATATACAAGTGAGATATCAGCATTATTTTCAAGATGTTTTCTGCATACATCCTGGAAATCGATATTGCACACAGTATCACAGTCAGAGATAACGACATATTCCTGTGTAGAATTCTGAAGGAATGGAAGGATACTGTTAAGAGTAGTCATACGATTTGCATATTCGCTTTTATCCGTAAACGGCGGGAGAATAAACAGACCGCCCTGTTTTCTTGACAGATCCCAAGCCTTGCCGTTGCCTACGTGATCCATTATTGACTGATAATTGTTTTTTGTGATAACACCGACTTTGTTGATACCCGAGTTTACCATGTTGGAAAGCGGGAAATCGATAAGACGATATTTGCCGCCAAAAGGAACCGCACCAATAATTCTTACTTCAGTAAGCTCGCTTATGAGGTTTTCGTGCAGATTGGCGAAGATAATTCCCATTATATTGTTACCGCGCATTATTCCTCAACCCCCTCTACATCTTTAGAAACCATAGCCTTTGGTGCGATCTTAGCGCCCTGACCGATCTTGAGATTATCACCGATCACAGCGATGCCCCACTGCTCCTTATCCTCGATCGTTTCGGGACGTGCGCCTATAACGGCATTTTTGCCTATTACTGTATTTTCTGATACGATAGCATATTGTACAACTGCGCCTTCTTCAATCACTGAACCGGGCATAATGATCGAATCCTGAACAACTGCGCCCGGTTTTACAACAACATTGGAGAACAGAACGGAGAAGTCAACAGATCCGCTTATTGAACAGCCGTCAGCTATCAGAGAGTTTTGTACCTGTGCCTCTGAGGAGATATACTGCGGCGGAACAACGGGGTTTCTGGAATAGATCTTCCATGATTCATCGGTAAGATCAAGCGGAACATTCGGATCGAGAAGATCCATATTTGATTCCCAAAGGCTGTCGATCGTTCCGACATCCTTCCAGTAGCCCTGGAACTGATATGCGAACATCCTCAGACCGTCATCAAGCATTTTCGGAAGTATATCTTTTCCGAAGTCGTGAGATGAGCCCTCGGTTTCTTCGTCCTCAATCAGGTACTGACGAAGCTTATCGTAGCTGAATACATATATACCCATAGAAGCGTTAGTACTTTTCGGATGAGCAGGCTTTTCCTCGAACTCATAGATTGAACCGTCCGGATTTGTATTCATAATACCGAATCTGGAAGCTTCTGCAAGCGGCACATCAATTACTGCGATAGTACAGTCTGCATTATTTTTCTTATGTTCTGCGATCATCTTAGAATAATCCATTTTGTAGATATGGTCACCGGAGAGGATAACCACATAGTCAGGATTATATCTGTCGATATAGTTGATATTCTGGTAGATAGCGTTAGCTGTTCCGGAATACCAGTCAGCACCCTTTACCTGCTGATACGGTGAAAGAACACTTACACCGCTGTTATTGCTGTCAAGGTCCCATGGTTGACCTGTTCCTATATACTCGTTAAGGACAAGCGGCTGATACTGAGTGAGCACACCCACAGCGTCTATGCCAGAGTTTACACAGTTTGAAAGCGGAAAATCAATTATACGATATTTTCCGCCGTACGGAACAGCGGGCTTAGCAAGCTTCTGAGTGAGTACCCCCAGACGGCTTCCCTGTCCGCCTGCGAGCAGCATTGCTACTACTTCCTGCTTTGGATACATTTCTTATTCCTCCTTAATATTAAATCATACTATATATGTAACCTTTTTAAAATGTAGTTTAAAAAACATTTGTTGACTGGTCATTCTTCCGCTTTTTCCGCAGTCTTTTTAGCTCTTGGCTTTGAGGCTGTTTTATTAGCGGCAGTCTTATTTTCAGTTTTTTCTTCGTCAGCCTCAGCTTTTGCTTTTGCAGATGTTTTTTTCTTTCTGGTGTTTTTTGTTTCGCCTTCAGTGATTGCTTTGGGTTTTCTCTTTGGCTTTTTGCGTATGCATTTGAAATACATTACAGACATAGGCGGAAGAGTCAGTTTGATTGACTGTTCAAATCCATGCATAGGAATCTCATCGGATACTATAGCAGTACCGTTAGTAATACCCGAGCCGCCGAATTCCACAGCATCTGTATTGAATAATTCTGAGTATGTACCGTCAAACGGAACACCGATACTGTAGTTTTCACGAAGCATAGGCTGGAAGTTACATACTACTATTATCTCATTGCCCTTCTTGTCAATTCTTCTGAAGCTGATAACGCTCTGTGTATAGTCATCGTTTGATATCCATGAGAATCCCTCCCATGAATAATCGATCTCCCAGAAAGGTGAATTCTCAAGATAGAAGTGATTGACAGCTTTATAGAAATTCTTGATTTCCTGATGCGCAGGATATTCAAGCAGCAGCCAGTCAAGCTCCATAGCGTAATCCCATTCTTTGAACTGACCGAATTCTGTGCCCATGAAGGTAAGCTTTTTACCCGGATGCGCCATCATATATGCCACGAAGGTTCTGTCGCCGGCAAATTTTTGTTCATAAGAACCGGGCATTTTATTTATCAGTGAAGCTTTTCCGTATACGACCTCATCGTGCGAAATCGGAAGGATAAAGTTTTCCGAGAATGCATAGAAGAATGAAAAAGTAAGATTATCATGGTTAAACGGACGATAAAGGGGATCAAGTGATATATAATGAAGCATATCATTCATCCAGCCCATATTCCATTTATAATTGAATCCGAGTCCGCCGGAATAGGTAGGTCTTGATACCATCGGCCATGACGTTGATTCCTCAGCAATCATGAGCACTTCCGGATAATACTTGAATGCAGCCTCATTAAGCTTTTGCAGGAATGCAACTGCCTCAAGATTTTCCTTGCCGCCGAACTTATTCGGAACCCATTCGCCGTCTTTTCTGCTGTAATCAAGATACAGCATTGATGCGACAGCGTCCACTCTGATACCGTCGATGTGGTAATAATCCATCCAGAAGATAGCGCTTGATACAAGGAAGCTGACAACTTCGTTTCTTCCGTAGTCAAATACAAGCGTTCCCCAGTCCTTGTGTTCGCCCTTGCGGGGATCGGCATATTCATAGCACGGAGTACCGTCAAATCTTGCCAGACCGAAAGCGTCTCTCGGGAAGTGAGCAGGTACCCAGTCCATGATAACGTAAATGCCTGCTTGGTGGCATTTATCAACGAACTCCATAAAATCGAACGGACTGCCGTAACGTGATGTTACAGCGTAATATCCGGTAACCTGATAACCCCAGGAAGCATCAAAAGGATATTCTGTCAGCGGCATAAGCTCAACATGAGTATAGCCCATATCTTTAAGATAGGGGATAAGCTCATCTGCAAGCTTGCTGTATGAAAAATGATTGCCGTCCTTATATTTTCTCCAGGAGCCGGCGTGCATTTCATATATGTTCATCGGACTGCTGTAGGATTCATGCTCATGCTTTGTTTTTTCCCAATCCTGATCATGCCACTCAAATCCGTCTATATCCACAAATACGGACGCATTGTTCGGCCTTGTTTCATAGTGATAAGCATAAGGATCAGACTTCATGATACAAGAACCGTCACGGGTTTCGATGCTGTATTTATATATTGTATAGGGTTCTATTGTATTGGCAATAAAACATTCCCACACACCTCCGTCTGATATTCTGTTCATTCTGTGCCAGTTTCTGTCCCAGCCATTAAAATCGCCAACAACGGATACCGATCTTGCATTCGGCGCCCATGTGCGGAAAACAACACCCTCCTGGCCGTCTACTACGGCTTTATGAGCACCCATATACTTATAGGATTGATAGTTTTCGCCGAAGTGGAACAGGTCCAGCGGAAAGCGGTCGTTGATACCGCCGTTTTCAAGCTGCATAGATAACAACTCCTTTTTTACCAAATACTGTTTATTACTTACTATAATAGCTTAATTTTATATAAATTTCAAGTCTTTTTATAATACTTTTTATGAAAAATCGTTAAAATTTAAAAAAACCAAATTGAACGAATCGACAAGGCGAACAGTTACGAATTTTAGCACATACGCACTGTCAGATTTTGTCTGATTAAGCGCAGAAATTGAGAAATAAAAAACGCTGTGAATCAGGGTTTGGAAGATTCCTCATATTGTCACACGGGTATGTAAAAAGGTTCTGAGAAACCCTATCGAGTGATTTAAAGAAAGATATGGCAAATAATTGCTGAAGCGGAAAGGCATTTTTCTATTTTCACACTGTTCCGTGTGTTCCTATGTTTATTTGCACAAAAAAGATAATAATGTTTAATGAAATCTATGTAGTTTTATAAGAAATCAAATGGCAAAATAAACAAAAAAGAGAATTAAAATTCTACTAAAATTAACAAAGAAATTTCTTGAAATTGCTCTTTTGGTGTGTTATTATATATAAGCAAGACTGCAACAGATATGCGATGAAGCGGGAGGTTGCGGCAGGTATTGCCGGTTTTTCCGCAGAGT
>CACYDC010000133.1 GCA_902773025.1 uncultured Ruminococcus sp. | reverse complement strand
GGGCAAGCCGCCTGCGGCGTTGGCTACTTTTGCCTCCGGTTTCGAATCTAAAAACTGCTTTTGCCAACTAAAATTATACACTTAGCCGGCAGAGTCATGGAAATCAACTTTCTTTTTCAGAATATTGGGACTCTGTCCCAAACCCTGCCGTAGGAAACCTTTTTTGGGAATAAAGGGTTATCCCCGAACCCCTTTCCAAAAAACTTGTGTTTATTCTATTAAAAATTTTGAAAATTGATTTCCGTGCGCCGGTGTCATGTTCGCGATTCCGTTCGCTGAGCTCACTGCGTGGTAAGCGTAATTAAGCTGCTCCCGCGGTTCTTGGTAAATAAAGTAATAACGTATCAGTCATGCGGTAGTGTCTTTCAATTCTCCCGAATTTATTTTACACTGACAGCGCGGCCGGCAATCGCTGTATAATTATCCATCTTTTTTTCATTGCTGTTTACTCTTGCAATCGCTGCCATTTTTTCGAGCCAGTCCTTGACAGATTCCGAGCTTTTCAGTGCCTGAACCATTTCTTCCTCCCGAACAGGTTCCCAAAGGCCGTCCGAGCAAAGCAGAAATGTATCTCCCGGCTTTACTTCAAAATGAGATATATCACATTTCAGGTTTTCGTGGTCATCGCCGAGGGCGCGAAGCACCTTATTCCTGTCCGGATGACAGCGTATTTCTTCTTCTTCTATTTCTCCTGTCAGAACAAGTATCTGTGGTATACTGTGATCTCTTGTCCTTGAAACAACAGTATTTTCTCTGAAACGATATAACCGGGAATCCCCCACATGAATACTGATACCGCGGTTTCCGCTCAAAACAAGGATAACACAGGTCGTTCTCATCTTCCCGGTCATATTTGTATCCTCTTGTTTACGGCGAAGTGCATAATGTGTTTTTTCAATAACAGTCGCTGCAAATGCCTCCGCATCAGGGCAGCTGAGAAAATAATCCTTTATATATTCAACAGCAAACTGTGAGGCCTGATCTCCCATTCCATGTCCGCCTAGCCCGTCGCAAAGGATAAACATATATCTGTCATCATATGAAGCAAATCCGAAAAAATCTTCGTTAACTTTTCTGTCACCCTTATCGGTAAAAAAACTGTATTCCATTTTCATATACCGATCACCGCCGCTCAGCTTTCTTCAGGATGACGATTACAATCTCCGAGATCCTTGTCTGCCTGTTCTATCACAGTGCGGCACTCTTCCAGAACATTGCACATATTAGCAAGAATATCGCCGATACCTCTCAGGTTTGTTCTTACCGTATTTGCATCATTATAGAATGCATCAGCGCCGCGGCCTTCCCACTTCATTTTTGACAGAATCTGATCATATCTTCTGCTGATATCCTCATATCGTCTGACAAAATCATCCTTCTTTGCAATGCATCTGTCAAACACACGGGTATCTACACAATGATATAGACTTAGTGGATTGTCAGCCATACTGAGTCCCCCTTATACCTTGATTATTTTTATTTTTTTCAGCTCGTCCGACTCAATGTCAAAATAATATCCATCGCCGACTTCACATCTTGCGTATTCATTTTTCAGTTCCTTTGGATCCATCTCTCCGAATACGGAACGGCTGCCCCTGTCTGAAACAAATTCCGCTATATTATCAAGCAAAAATGCAGCAGAAATACTGTTGTTAAGCGATGATTCCGTATCCCTGTCGTTATTGCTTACCTTTCTCACATCCGAAAAGATAAACCAATACCCCTTTTCTTCGGCAACTGCTATCATTTTAGGAAATATATTTTTCAGCAGCTGCGCACCGGCAGGCTGAAAAAGCATTTTGCTTTGCAAAACGAATACCGTGCCATAGTTATTTTTTTCTGTAAAATTCTTATTGATCACACCTCGCTCCATTTTCGCGGCATATCCGTTTGAATCAAGGAATTCATATAATTCTTCAATAGACTTTATGTATCTGCTGTTTCTGCCGGATTCAAAAATATCAGCAAGCTGTCTGCGTCCGTCATCAAAGAATACAAAACGGTAATCAGGGTGATTCTTCCGTATTGAATCAACAAGAAGCTTCAGCAGATTCGTTTTTCCGAATCTCTTTTTTCCGTATATTGCGACAGAATGAATTTCACTCATATTTAAAGATATTGGCTTATGATCATAATAATCCAATCCCACAACGGGATTTGACGGGTCAATCTCCTGTTCGGACGACCCTGACATGCAGGCAAGGAAATTCTCCTTTGTCAGATCTCCGTCAAATGCCTTAAGCTTTTCAGTATTCGTTTCAATTCCGGATAAATACTCCCTGAACATCGGCAGATCCCTCTGTTCATCACGGAATGGAAGAAAAATCTGCAGTTCCCTTGTTTTTCCACCAATTACAGACACTCCTCTGCCGGGATTATGCATCGGTTCATCGACCCTCATACCGAAGATATCCATATATTTATCAGCCGAGCCTTCAAGCGCAAAGCGTCTGCCGAAGCTTCCGAGAAAACGTCCTAAACCGCCGCTCAGATCACTTGACGTAAATACAATTGACAGTCCTTTTGAAAGTCCTTCTCTGCAAAGCTTCATCAGAACGTCATGGTATGATTCATAACGTTCATCGGCTAAAAAGGAATTCACATTATCAATGATAAGCATTATATGTGTCGGCTTTATTTTCTCATTGCTGTAGAAAACATCCAGAAACTGTCTGGAGGCAAGTATTTTCGTGTTTCTTTCGAGCTTATTTTCAACAGTTCTGAATACCCGCCGGATATTTTCCTCATTAGAATTATCAAAGCAAGCCGATACAAGGGGCAGATCCTTATATTGTCCGAGATTTCCTCCGAAATCAAGAATATATATTTCTCTTTTCTCCTCTGCATTGATCGTTTCATGCAGACGAACAAGAAGTGTTTTTATGAAATTCGTCTTTCCGCTCATATGCCCGCCAAAAACAATCATATTATCGCTTGCGGCATCAACAGATAAAACCGGCTGTGTCTGATTGTCAAGATCGTCGTAAATGCCTATTGCCAGATTGTTCATTCCCTCACCTCCCTCAGAAGTTCAAAGCTGCCGTCTTTTTCTTCATAAATCCTTCCCGATTCATAAACGATTCTTCCGGGAAGCGGCTTTTCAAAAATGATATGAACCTTCGGATATTCCGATTTGTGCTGGTTATAATACGTTTTTATTCTGCCTGTCACAGCATTGAGCTGGGTTTCGAGTTTTCCCTGATCCTCAAGCTCCTTTTTTCTTCTGATCGCATCTGTATTATCCTTCTCAGAACGGTAGAATTTCGTATAAACTCCACCCTTTGAAGCCTCTATGATCTCTACCGGAAATTCATAGTTTTCCTCTGCCGCCGCGCCGGCATATCCTGACTGAAAATACTCAAATCTTGAGCCTGTTCCGACCATAAGATATGCTCTGCCATGTCCCGGCATCGTAGGACTTGCGGCAAGATCATTACCTATCATTTCCCTTGAAGCTTGTCTGGTTGCCACCTTAAGACAAAGCCGGGATCTTGAATTCACGCGGATATCATCAGTTATTGCGCCTTCAATATTCTGCGAAATAAGAATAATATGAAAACCAAGGCTTCTTCCCACTCTCGCGATGGTCGTTATCTCACCAATGAAATCCACATCATTATTCTCGCTCGAAAAGCGTTTCAGCTCTGTGAATTCATCAACAACCAGTACAAGATGGGCAAGGCTGTTTTCCTTTGCCTGATCTCTGATTGCTTTTTCTTCTGCCTGCGTCAGTGGTTCCTTATCCTCTCCTCTGAGGCGATTATTGATCTTTTTAATATGAGAATCAATATTGCGGCAGGCGGCAATGTACTGGTTTATGCTGTCAACATGCATGGAATTGAACAGTATCTTTCTCCTTTTGATTTCTGAACGAAGTGAATCCAAAAAACGTTTCAGCATATATTCTGCACCTGTGCCGTTTTCATCGCCGTCCACATCGGTAACACAGCCTACCACATGGGGCAGTGTGCCTATTCTTTTGATAAATCCGCCGCCCTTCATATCGACAAGCATCAGATTAACCTCATCCGGACGGAAATACAGACACAATCCGAGAAGATATGTAATGATAGTTTCTGATTTACCCGAACCTGTAGTACCTGCTACGAGCATATGAGGTCCGTCTGCATTTTCGTGCAGATCAAGACAAGTGATTCCATTCTCTGTTTTTCCTATCGGTACGCTAAGGGTATCTATAACAATGATACGGTTCTTTGATTCCCAGAGCTGTGATATATCCATATTATTCTTCGTAAAACCATAAAGCTCAAACAAACTGACCGCAGAGGAAACCTTTCCGTTTTCGGAAATTTTAGAATAACATAAGGATGAAAGTATTTTTGAAGTACTATACAGCTTTGCATTCCAGTCGGAGGTTGCATTGAAGCTGAATTCTTTTTTCAGCCTGTCATCCTCATGCGGAACCAATTCAGCGGAATGCTCGCCTGTGAAATTGATAACATAGTTACAATAAGCAGGAAGATGCTCCTTATGCTTTTTGGGAAACAGGAATGTAATTCCAAGGTCGTTTTCAAAAGGCTTTCCTTCCTCGGGAAGCCGCGGAAGATACTGCGCAAAAGCATGCTCCTTCATTCCGTATTCATGATATACAATGAAAACAATATGGGGATAGCGTTCGCCTTCATCGGCAGAAGCTCTTTCTCCCATTACGCTGAGCATTGAGCTGAATACCATTCCTGCATTTGCATCATCAAATACAAACTGTGCCCGATCAGGAAGCAAATTCCTGAAATGCGGCATAAATTTAAATTTACTGATATAGCTTTCTATTTTTGCATGATTATCTGTAGGCGGAAAAAGAACAATAAATTGCAGATCATCCGGAGAATGGTAAAAGCAAAGATCAAATACCATTCTCTGTATAAGATGCTCAGAATACTTTTTATCCTGTGAAACAATACCCACTGCTCCGCAGTCCTTCAGTGAAAACAGAACAGGCGCATTTTTCATATATTTGTATTTTTCAGATATATAATTCGGAAGGTTGGTGAGATAGAAGCTTTCATCAGCCTGATTGCCGTCCCTTTCTTCTGAAAGATAAAGGCTGACCTTATCTGATCTGATCTCAAAGCTTTCCGAAGAAAAAATAACATCATGTTTACTGCCGTTTATTGCAAATGTGTTTTCTACCATATCAGAAGTACCAAGACGCACAGTGAGAAAATCACTATCCTCCTGACATCTGCTGAATATGCTGCCGCTTATACCGTATACACTATTTTCAGGTTTGCTTTCATCAAAAAGCTCGTTGACATCCGGATACATCTCATTCAGCTTTGCAACAGCATCCTCCTGTCTTTTCAGAATACGGCTGATTGTTTTATTGATATACGCTTCATAAGCGCTTTTCCAGCGCGCAAGGTCTTTTTTATATTTCTGCTTCTGTCTGATAAAATTTATAACGGAAATCACGATCGTAACAAGGCTTACAGCTGAGCTTATCAGCAATGCTCCTATAGCTTCCGAACCTTTTGTCATTACTCTTGTCATGATCGTGACACCAATCATGATTATTGAAGGAAGAAGCATCATAAAGATATTCTGATCAGGCTTCTGGGGCGCTTCCGATGGAGGAATTATCTCGACAGGTGTCTGGTCAAAACAGCTAAGCTGCCTGGTACTGATATTATATTTAGGAAAAACTATCCCGTCCTCATCTTCTGAGGAAGGATTAAAAGCAGGTATAATGGCAGATGTATTGATCTCGTATGAACGGTATGCCTCTGTCGGATCAAATACTATCCTCGTTGATGAAATAAACCCGATACCGGCAAGCGGCTTATCCATATCCGACTCCATAACAGCCGCTCTGATACCGTCCGTTTTCCTTGAAGCCAATGCGTCATTATAAGATGTCAATGTAATTTTTCTGTAAATTCCCTGCTTATCGCACGATACAATACTTTCGCTGAAAATTTTTCTGCACCTTGAATAAAAAGGATCGTTTTCCTTTTTTTCAAGACCATAGCGTATTCCATCTATAAGCTGTCTTAGAGTCATATCTCTTAAAACGATCAGCTCAAACACAAGGCTATCGTGAGTATTTTCAGGATCAATAAACTGAACTCCTATAAGCATTTTATTACTTTCCATATGCTCACCCATTCATTTCTCTGTTATATTTTTTTGTTTTGTCAATTGACATAATAAACGGCATCCTAAGATGTCATTTATTGCGCCAACTGAAAACTGTGATAATACAGCTATGTAGTGACGAAACAGTTTTTTTCGTCACTACATAACAAACTCTGCCCTTTTTGCAAATCAATTTTTCTCCTTGCCGGCTGATTCAAGAATATCAGAATACCAGTCTGAAAAATCCGGCTTTTCCGGTATTTCGGGATAATCCGGCGGAGCTATTTCAACATCTAAAAAAGAAGGAAATCCAACCGGTACCACTTCAGGTACAGAAATGCTGACGCCGGACAAATTCACCTCAGCGGCAGAAAATAAATCTTTTTTTACATCAATTTCCTTTATATTCGCTAAAGTCTGCACCTTATCAACGACAACAGGCTCCGTATCATAATTTACACCGTAATGCTCTGGAAGCGGAACATTTGTATCAGCCGATATTTTGCCGTAGGGCATAATTTCATGGGAAAAATTCAAGTTCTGTACGGGCTTGAATACTATACCTTTCTGGATAATATCATCATCAGAAAAACCGCCGTCAAAGTCGAAACTAAGTTCTGACTTTCCAGAAAAGGGAAAAGATACCTGTCCCCCTGAAACGTTTACACTGCCGACAGTAAGTTTTCCGCTATCAATCTCAGACGAATTTATTTCAGATGCAGACATGCTGACTTTCATATCAACAGGCACAATATCAGCTTCAACCCTGTACTTATCAGTTTCCGGAACACTCAAAGATGGAATTTCAGGCCGGCTTGTTTCAATTTGCGGAACAATTACCCGGCTTTCAATTAAAGCTTTCTCTATAAGTTTATCCGGCAGGGTACAATCGTTTATTTTTGAAAGATCAACCGCCGCATCAGGAACATGAGGAATGTCTGTCGTAACGGGTAAGACAGTTACCTGTTCCGAGCAGGAAACAGCTGCATTCTGCGGAACATCCATAACGGCTACAGAAACATAAGGAACTGTTGCTTTTATATCTGTGGAAATTTCAGATAGCTTTGGTATATCCGGCATATCTGTTTTTGTAATCTCTGGTGCTGTAATGGATAAATCTATAGGTTCAATTGGCTTGGCTTCGTTATAATCAACAGAATCAAGTTCCGTTTCGGAAGAAACATAATCAACACCTGCCGGAGGAAGCTCCATATCAAGATACTGCGAAACATCCTTTCTTTTGAACCTGACAGCTTCTCTTTTGAATCCTAAAAGCACCTCTGTCATTTCATATTCAAAAAGCTCCTTGATGCGGTCAATATCCTTACTTCCGTGAGTACTTTCATTTTGCTTTACGGGCAATTTCTGTTCTTCGTTTTCCATATCGTTCACCCGCTTTTTATTATATTAACCAGACCACTATGTAAGAGAAGCAGGAATCCCATCTGCAATCTGCTGGTCTGCTTTTTCCATCTGGTCAGCATTGGCTTTCAGAAGCTCCGACAAAGCCATTACTACCCCCGGCACAGTCGTCCCCATATAGTCATTTACAGGTCCTGTAATAAACGCTGTAATCTTATCCTTTGCTGCGCCCTCCCAGCCGGCTGTCGCATTTGCAAAATCCGACTGAAACTTATCTGACGCTGCCTTATATCTTGCAGAAATATCTGCGATCTGCGTCACTGCTGCTCTCATTTCATCATATTTAAAAACAATATCTGCCATAATATTCTACACTCCTGTCTTTATTGATTAAAAGCTTTGCTTTCAACAAGCAAAGGCAAGCCGTAGGCTTGCTGACGTTCAGTGGAAGATCTTACTCCCACTGAACGGATATATGGCTCCCGCCGCCTAAGAGGGCTCGGGTGTCCTGTGGACACCGCTGCGCAGCAGCAGCGCCGACCGAATCAAACATAGTATAATTGCCTCCTGAAATTACAAATCTGTTTTATTATACATCTCCACTGCTCACGGCTACACTTATCCGCGTTTTACAGAAGAAAAATGATCATTAATTATTAATATTATCTTCTATAAAATCGGCAGTTTGTTTTATTTGTTCCGAAAAACTTATTTCAGGTATACCATCTCCCTTTTGTACTCCGTAACTGCCGAAAAAGGAATGACATCCGCCTTGTATAACTAATTCTTTTGTGTCGGAAGGAAGAAATGAATAGTTGTCCTTGTATTTGTTTAAATTGAGTACTTTGTCATTGCTGCCGTATATTGAAATAACATTCAGAGATGAATCTCTTAAATCAGAGGTAGTATACGCTGCCAAAAGAATAAGACCGTCAAGCTCGTCACGATGTTTATCCGCATATGAAGAAGCAATATATCCTCCGAGGGAATGACCGCCTATATACCAATGCCTTACAAGCGGAAACTCTTCTTTGACACTGTTTGCCGCATTAATGTTAAATACTGCCAGATCAAACGGCATTTCAACAATAATGCATAAAATATCTCTTTTTGCAAGTTCCTTCATAAGTGGAGCGTATGAGCTGTATTCTACTTTAGCGCCAGGATAGAATATCAGCCCATGATCATAGCTTTGGGGTGTAAAAATCATTTTTCCGTTTTCTTTGGTAACTGTTACTTTGCTGTCAGATACGGCAGCAGAAAGTGCGGTTTCATCTGCATAGTATTTATCGATGTTGACATAGATAAAAAAAACGGCAGACAATATAAGTACTAAACCAATAATGATCGAAGGTATCAGAATTTTTTTCTTTTTCAAGTAGATCACCTTTTCAAAAGATACTGCTTATAACCGCAAAGCCTACGGCTTGCCTTTGCTTCTTGAAAGCAAAGCTTTTAATAAATCAATCTTTTCATTTATACCATTATATCACCGCTGTATTTTTTCTGCTACTCTATTCTGCATTTTCACAAAAGAAAAACAGCCCTTCGTAAGGGCTGAAAATTTGTAGATGTAACTTTACAAAAGCAAGATGCTTATTACTACATTGAGCAATTCAAGACATACTGTTTACTCTCTTAATTCTAACAATTTGCTGCTGCTTGTACAAAGTGCGTCTGAGAAATCAAAAAGTAATTCAAGAGAAATCGTTTTAACAATATTCGGTGCTTCGATCGCGCTAAGGTACGATCGACTAATACCAATGTACTGTCCGAAATGCGGTAACAAAACAGATGAAAACATGAGAATATGTGTAAAATGTGGAACAAAGTTATACGCATCAGAAACT
>CACYDC010000132.1 GCA_902773025.1 uncultured Ruminococcus sp. | reverse complement strand
TGATTTATCACTCAGAAGTCCGTACAGATCTGTCTGAGAAAGATCTGAGCAATAATACTTCCAGTTTGAATATCCTTCAGGTCCGTTGATCTGGAAAATTGCAGGAGGATCAGATTTTGCCATCACTGATTTCAGCATATTTTCATATTCACCATATGCTGCAGTTTCTACCTTAACTTTGATACCAGTTTCTTTCTCATACTGCTCTGCTATAGCCTTATACTTGTCATCAATCTCAGGCCTGGAGTTAAGGATATATATTTCCCTAAGCGTAGTTACAGGTACCGTGCTTTCCTCCGGAGTAATGTCCTGAACCTCAGAAGAAGCTTCTGTTGATGAGGAATAAAGCTCACCCAGCGTTGTACTATTAGTTACAGGACCTGACAGATTATTCTTATCCGATACCGGTAATGTACTATCCTGACCGTCCCAATATACTATTGTGCCTTTGGTAAGACTGTTAGCAGTGTCGTCTGCTTTCACAAAATACAAATTTGCAAGATCAATATTTGTTCCGTTGTATTCCTGAGCCTGCTCGATTGTTACAGCGTCAGCAGCTTCTTTACGATCTCTGTTTGGGGCACCAATATCAGGACCCCAATTGATCACAGTTCCTGAAACAGTCTTACTGCCTTTTGCAATCGTTCCTGCCACAACACCAGCATAAACTGTTTTTAGACCATTGTTGATTGCAGAAGCATCCTGTTTTCTCAATGCTGTATTATCCACCGAGCTCTCGGATGATAATTGAGATGCAGGAGTCGTCGGTGCAGCCGGCGTACTTGTATTATTACTTCCGGAATTACTGCAAGCCGATGCTGTGGTAAGCAAAGCTGCCGCACAAAAGACAGAAGTGATTTTTTTGATATGATTATTCATTTTTTACCTCCTTGAAATATTATACTAGCGCTATTTTACCATATAATCACATAAGAGTAAAGTATATTTATTGATAATAACACAACAATAGAGATTTTAAATTCGTTTATTCTTATGTTAGTTTAACCTGCAAAAAAATCAACATAATAATAATAATATATATACGAAAACAAGTAATGAGATGATTAGTTGAAACTGACAGAAAAATTACAGCATTTTTACACTGCTGTAAAACCATTAAAAGAAAAGGCAGATACAGACAATATTTATGCGATAGCCGGACAAAGCGCATTTTATTTTTTACTTGCATTTGTACCGCTGACAATATTTGCTGTTTCTATACTGCAAAGCCTTCACATTCCGGTTGAAACACTTGATAGGTTTCTTGGAGATGTGCTTAATAAAGATACATCGGAATATTTTTCATCGTTTCTTAGCAATGTTTATTATAACACAGCCGGTATATCAGCTTTAAGTCTTGTTATAACCCTTTGGTCGGCGTCAAAGGGAATACATGCTATCATAAACGGTCTGAACCGTATCCACAGGACTAATGAAAACAGAAACTGGATCCTTCTGAGAATAAGGGCAATGTTAATAACGCTGATGCTGATTATAGTATTGCTGCTTACTATGCTTACGTTTGTTCTGGGAACTACGATAAGCGGCATACTATCTCCGTATATATCAAATATGCCTGATGTTGTTGAATTGTTTTTTTCTTTAAGATATCTTCTTTTATATGCATATCTGATAATCCTGTTTTCGCTGATATACAGGAACGTTCCGAATCTTGAAAAGCAGGTCAGACGAAGATACGGTATAAAAGATCAGCTTCCCGGAGCAATACTAAGCGCAACGGCATGGCTGACAATTTCAGTAGGCATATCAGTTTACGTGGACGATTTCAATGGTTTTTCCTTTTACGGCGGACTTACACGTCTTGCAATGATAATGGTATGGCTGTATATGTGCCTGATGTTCCTTATGCTTGGCGCAGAAATAAACTATGTATACCATGACGAAATATGCAGCGCAAAAAAACGAATATTCTTTAAAAATAAAAAAAACAGCCATTATCAGAGATAATAAAGCCGTTTTTGATTCAGCGCTGTTTTACAATAAACTAACGTAACCGACACCGCGACGGCAGCCATAGTATGGTGCTGCCGTCGCTTAGCTTATCTTAAGACTATTCCGCTGTAGATTACTTATCATTCTTTTTTGACTGCAATGGAATCAGCTTTTTGCTTACCGTAATTCCATCGTATTTTTTCTTGATCTGTACCCTTCCCTTGAAGCTATAACCGCAGAACGGACATTGAAATAACGAAACCAAGCTTTTAAGCTTTTCTTCCCAGTTCTTTTTTCTTTCTGCCCTTCTACCGCACTCCGGACAATCAAAATACAGTTGACTATGGTCTATATTTTCATCACTGAGGTCTGTTATATAATATGGATGAAAAAACATCTTCTCGTAAAATGAATCATCCGCAGAAACAATATATGGTTCGACCGAACCTATACTGCTCATTTTTTTCAGACACATTCCCGAAACGATACTGTCATCAAGAGCGCGGTGCTTTAAAATATCATTTGTATCAATTTTCAGCATATCAGCCGCACTCTGAAGTCCAAGCGCATTATTCCCCTCTATCCCGAGCATATCGTGACAATACTGCTGTAAATCAGCATATTTCTGCATAAAATCGATTCTGTCCGTACCGTAATGATATTTCAGATTCCATACAAGCGCCTCTATATCACTCGTACTCCATGTCATCATGACACAACCGGTACTGAACTTCCTGAATTTACTATAGGCATACCTGAACGGTACACCGTGAGCAAGATCTTCGTTTGTGATTGACGTAAGCTCCATTACAGGCGAGCTGAGCTTTTTGCTTAATTCCGGTCTTATCAGTATTGAGAATTCATCCTTCTTATTAAGCTCGCTGTCAAGCTTTACAGCGCCGATCTCTATTATCTCATTTATATTGCAATTAAGTCTTTTGCTGTATGCCCCGTTCCACTCAAGATCGAAAATAACAAAATCCATATCAATTCCCTTTGCTCTGAGCCTTCATGCGCTGTTCCTTATTAAGAATCGTTTTACGCATACGGATAGACTGAGGAGTTACCTCTACAAGTTCATCGTCGTTAATAAATTCAAGGCACTGTTCAAGGCTAAGAATAGTTGGGGGAGTCAGCTTCAGCGCTTCATCAGAACCGGAAGCGCGGGTATTTGTGATGTGCTTTTTCTTGCATACATTAACGACCATATCCTCATTTTTCGGATTTGCTCCAACAATCATTCCTTCATATACATCAACACCGGGACCGATAAACATTCTTCCTCTGTCCTGTGCCGCAAACAGGCCATATCCCGTACTCGGACCTGTTTCGTGCGCTATAAGCGAACCCTGAGTACGTGTAGCTATATCTCCCTTATACGGTTCATAGCCGTCAAAAATATGGTTCATGATTCCGTTGCCGTTTGTATCGGTAAGGAATTCGGGACGATAACCCATAAGTCCTCTTGCAGGAATTCTGAATTCGATCTGTGTTGTTCCCGATTCCTTTGTTGTCATATTTATAAGCTCAGCCTTTCTTGAACCAAGTTTTTCCATAACCGCGCCAACATAGTTATCAGGCACTTCCACTGCAAGAAGCTCCATTGGCTCCATCATTACACCGTCTATTTCTTTCATTATTACCTTTGGTCTTGATACCTGGAATTCAAAATTCTGGCGGCGCATTGTTTCAATAAGTATAGAAAGGTGCAGTTCACCTCTGCCCGAAACCTTGAATGTATCTGCAGAATCTGTTTCTTCAACTCTCATTGCAACATTGGTTTCAACTTCTTTAAACAGACGCTCGCGGATATTTCTGGATGTAACATATTTTCCTTCTCTGCCCGCAAAAGGACTGTTATTTACCATAAACAGCATCGATACGGTCGGCTCGTCGATCTTAACGAAAGGCAGAGGCTCCGGATGCTCAGGGTCGCAGGCTGTTTCGCCTATATTAAGATCAGTTATACCGGATACAGCTACTATATCTCCGAGCGCTGCGCTTTCAGCTTCTACTCTCTTAAGGCCTTCAAACTGATAAAGCTTTGTTATCCTTGCATTTTTACAAGTACCGTCATTATGGCAAAGCATTACTGTTTGTCCGACCTTACAGCTTCCTCGTTCAACTCTGCCTATACCGATCCTGCCAACATAATCATCATAATCTATATTTGAAAACAGGAGCTGGAGCGGCTGATCCGGTTCACCCTCCGGTGCCGGTATTTCCTCGATTATTTTTTCAAACAGGGGCTTCATATCTGTTCCGGGAGTATGCGCATCAAGAGAAGCATATCCGTCCCTGCCGGAAGCATAAACCACCGGAAATTCAAGCTGGTCGTCATCTGCGCCAAGCTCGATAAACAAGTCAAGCACCTCATCCACTACTTCCTCAGGTCTTGCGCCCGGTCTGTCGATCTTATTAACTACAACGAGAGGTTTTTTCCCAAGGCCAAGCGCCTTCTTAAGAACAAAACGGGTTTGCGGCATACAGCCTTCAAATGCATCCACAAGAAGCAAAACACCGTCAACCATCATCAATATACGTTCTACTTCTCCGCCGAAATCAGCATGACCGGGGGTATCAACTATATTGATTTTCGTACCGTTATACATTACCGCCGTATTTTTTGAAAGAATCGTAATACCTCTTTCTCTTTCGAGGTCATTGGAATCCATCACTCTTTCGGCCACTGTTTCATTACTTCTGAAAATACCGCTTTGAAGCAAAAGCTGATCTACAAGTGTTGTTTTACCGTGGTCAACATGGGCTATGATCGCTACATTTCTTAAATCTTCTCTTTTTGCCATCAGATGATCCCTCTTTTTTCAAATAATGATACTTCAACGATTAGTAATTATAACATATTTGCTCCTTTATAACAACGAACTTTTAGATTTTCCGCTTTATGCAATAAAATTATTTTCCTTTCACTCTTATTTTGACTATTTTTCCAAAAAAATCCCCCGATGCTTTTCGTGCATCGGGGGCAGTGATCCGAATATTCAATTATGAATTATTCTTCTCTCTTTTTTCTTTTTACAGCAACAAATGCTGTATATGCAGCAGCCGCTGCCACAATTGTAAATACAGAAGCCATTGCGATATCGCCTGTCTTAGGCACATTGTTAGTTGTTGTGCCATTTGCTTTATTGTCGTCAGGCGTATTAGTATCCTTTGTACTATCCGGCTTCTTATCATCAATAGGATCTACTGTTTTAGGATCATTGTTATCTGTAGGATCCTTTGGATTATCTGCGGGATTTGTAGGATCGTCTGT
>CACYDC010000131.1 GCA_902773025.1 uncultured Ruminococcus sp. | reverse complement strand
CAAGGGCAAGAAGCATATTTTCTATTCCTGCCGTGAGGTTTCAGACAGGTTGCAGCTCCGCAGTTTTTCGGAAAAGCTGCTGAAAGAAAACTCATCAGCGTATGAAGTAATTGCTAACTACGGCGGCAGCGTAAAATATGATCTGATCGGAATGCTAGTCAATGAAACCGGTCTGACAAGAAAAGCAATTATAGCCATTCTCACAGGAATTGAAAAGTATGTTTTTGACCAGTTCAGAAACAATCCGGAAGAGTTCATTCTTAAAGCGGCAGCACTGATAAATGATGAGAAAGCAACAGCAATCATTCAGCATATCACCTATCATGTCCTTGACGAAAAGTACGAAGTAAAAGATATATTTACAGAACCAACCATTAAATATCGTCTGGGTGTCAATGCCATGAAAGCCGGTAAGCATTTATATGACCATATAATATATGATTCGGATAATGAAAAGAAATTTGCTGAGAAATTAGATGTGGATTCAGAGGTAGCTGTTTATGTCAAGCTGCCTGATGGTTTTTATATTTCTACACCGGTGGGGAAATATAATCCGGACTGGGCTATCGCTTTTTATGAAGGAAATGTCAAGCATATATATTTTATAGCAGAAACAAAGGGCTCAATGAATTCTATGCAGCTCCGCCTTATTGAGGAATCAAAGATACATTGTGCAAAACAGCATTTCAAAGCTATTTCAGGTGATAATGTTATCTATGATGTAGTTGACAGCTATCAGTCTTTGATGGATAAAGTTATGAAATAATCATATATATGTAATAAAAAAGTAAAGCACTATAACCTGTAATGTAAAAGTATGGGGGATAGTGCTTTATTGTTTGCACATGAAATACTCAAGGTAACCACTGAATAAATCATGCCTGACGGCTCAGCACCCGTCTTGCTTGCACTAAATTCGCTTGATAACCGTCAGGTTATCTGCACTCATTTGATACAACCTGACGAAAAGTCTGACTGCTTAATACAGATACTGGATTTAGTTTTTTAAGGAAGACAATGTGGTTTCTTCTTGCTTTTCGGTTATCTGATATTTCATGTTTATCACTATTTTTATTATATCGCATATTTTTAAAATTTTTCTGTTATTTGTATGATATGAGTATAAGTCGTGATGATTATTTTCAGATGATTGTCGTAATATTTTACAAAGATGTGTAAAAATTTTTAAATAATCTATTTATTTTTTGTTTTCCTTATGATATAATATAATTTAAGAAAATTTATTATTTTTTAAGGCGCTTTGGAAGAAATTGCCGTATATATCCGCAAAAACATAATTAATCAATACTGGTTTCACATTTTCTTATTTATATAGAAAAAATAAAAGTTTATTTCCGAATAATCGCTGGAAAGTGACGAATCGACACATTTTTGGTAAATTTTTATTAATATGTAATGATTATTTAACGAAACGCTGATTGATAATATGCGTCTGGTGTGTGCGGCGGTGACAATAAAAGTCTTCCGAAATCTGTCAAACGAGAAAATTGGAACACTAAGTACCGGAGCGGTCATCCGGTTTTTTAACTATCCCGGAGGAGATACAATGAAACGCAAGCGAATAAGGCTTTATAAGGTTATAGCGGTAACCATTGCTATATGTATTATTCTGAACGATTTTTTCTTTATGCCTATAGGTGATATTTTTCGTGAAAAGGCGGATGCCACTGCATACGACTTTGATACTTCCGGATTCACCGTATATGATGCCAGTGCAGGTCTGGGCGAAGCCATAATTCAGATAGCAGCCTCAGGAAGCGAGGATCATTTTGGTGAAGGGCGTATCATACTTGATAAGGATTATACCGAAAATATTGAAATTCCGGATAATACTGCTGTAGAGATCGATCTCAACGGGTATACCATCAGTCCCTCAGGAGATAACGCAAGGAGCAATATACTTGTGTACGGTATGCTTAAGCTGGTAGATAATTCAGGCGAGAAAAACGGAGCTCTTGTATCAGATGGAACAACGGATATCAGCGGCATCGAAGTCCTTAGCGGCGGAAAGCTGGTGTTCAGAGGCGGTACCATCCGCAATTATTACAGTTCAAGGAACGGTGCAGGTATAATTGTCGAGGAAAATGGTTTCATGAGCTTTAATGGCGGTATTGTGGAGAACTGTAATAGTGAGCTTACCGGCGGTGGTGTGTATGTTTATCTTGCTGAAAATGCAGAATTCGTAAACGGCAATATAAATGGCAATACGGCTGAAAATGGCGGCGGTATTGCGGTGTACCGGGTATCTAACAAAGGCTCTGTTCTGACGGAAAACATGACAATAAGAGACAATACTGCCAAAGAGTACGGGGGCGGTTTGTATGTGGATTATCCCGTCGAGCTTAATATATCGGATACAGCAATAGAAAAAAACAGTGCTAAAAACGGCGGCGGTATTTATCTGAGCAGCGCGGCTTCACTGAATATAGATGAAAACAGTACCGTCAGCGAAAACACAGCTCAGAATAACGGCGGCGGTATAAGCTTTAATGCATCTTCCACCATTGACGGGTCTTTGCTGAATGTGAACGGAGGAAAAATCAACGGCAATACTTCCGGCAACAACGGCGGTGGTGTATACTTTGCGGAATCAACGCCAAAGCTAAGACATTCGGTTGTTCTTACCAATGCAGAGATAAATGACAATACCTCCAAACTGCACGGAGGCGGACTCTATTTATATAATAAAACAGATATAAGTATTACAGGAACTCATGTGGACAAAAATATAGCAGGACGTTACGGCGGAGGCATATTTCTGTATGGAGGACTGACCGGTGATAACCGCTCGATTTTTACGATGACGGATTCGTCTGTATGTGAAAATACCGTAAACAGCACCACCAGTACCGACAGGAGAGGAGGAGGAGCGTATTTCGGCTCAAGAGCAGTCGTTAATCTTATATCCGGAGAAATGAGCAGAAATACAAATTCAAACTATGGAGGCGGATTCTATGCCAACGATTATTCGGAGGTAAATATCAATGACGGCATGCAGATCAATAAAAATTCATGCTTCCTTGATAACGGCAGTACCCAGGGCAGCGGCTGCTATCTATACAGATGTACTCTTAAGATGAACGGCGGCGAGATATGCGAAAATACCAGTGTCAATTATGGAAACGGCGGCGGTATGTATTTCTATCTTGGAAGTGCGGAGATAACGGGCGGTGAGATATCCCGCAACAATGTCTGCGGTTCAGGTGTCGGAATTTTTGCTAATTCAATGTCATTTATCGAGGTAGGGGGAAACGCTGTTATCTCGGGAAACAAAAATGAACGCAATAATGAAAACGGAGGCGGTATCTGGGCGCAAAACAGCGTAGTGGAGATATCGGGTAATGCCGTTTTGGAGAATAATGAAAATTATAACGGCGGCGGTCTTTATATCAATAACAGCAGCCTTGAAATTCGTGAAAATCCTCAGATAAGTAACAATAAAGCGAGAAACGTAGGCGGCGGTCTTTATTTTTACTATAATTCCGGAAGTAAAAGCTTCATGACGATGAAGGGTGGAAAAATAAACAATAATACCGCTGGCTCAGGCGGCGGTATCTATATGGAAACCACCAACAGATACGCGGTGAATCCTTCGCTTTTCACAGGCGGCGAGATATCCGGAAATACTGTCACAGGCAGCGGCGGCGGTATGTATATTACAAGAATTGGTTGGAACAATACACAGTCCCCTGCAAAGCCTGCACCGGGCAGTACTATCAAGCTCTCAAAGAATTTTGTTATGGAAGGCAATACTGCCAACAATGGTGGTGCGGTCTATACCAACGGCGGATTGAGATTGGAACTTCACGAAGGAGGAAAAATAACAGGCAATACTGCAAGGAATAACGGCGGCGGTATTTTTATAGGAGAATATTCTGTCTATAACAGGGATTATGTAAATGCGGACGACATTTCCGTAAGCGAGGATGAATCCCTGACTGTGTACGGCGGCGAGCTGCACGATAACGCTGCCTTGAACGGACGTGACCTCTACATCTATGAATATAAGAGAGATGTGAATAACTATAAAAAACCTTATTTTTCCGCTGTCAAGGCAAGCAGTATGGAAAACGCAGGCAGCAGGGCATACTGGGCTGATGAGATAAGCGGTGAAAACAAAACAGCGGCCATTACCAACCGTCAGAAGGTTGAGAATGACGAAACACCTGACCACAGTCAGTATACCTTCAACGATGTGGAAAACAATACTGCAAAGATCGGCAGTACAGAGTATTTTACGGTTCAGAGTGCGGTCAATGCCATTGCTAACGGTACTGCTCCCGCGGGTGATATAATACTTATCAGATCTCACAGAGAAACCGTTAACATTCCTGATGGGGTCAGCGCTGTACTCGACCTGAACGGTCTGGCACTTTACGGAGAATCTGCCAGCGTAATAACGGTTCAAAGCGGCGCAGAGCTGACTGTTAGGGATACCTCGGAGGATCAAAGCGGAATGATCACCGATGGCAAGGGCACTGTGCTTGATAACGGCCGCTGGGGCGGCGGTATATTGTGCTACGGAACACTTAATATAGAAAGCGGAAGGTTCACCAATAATGCTGCTTCTGTTGGTTCCGCTATAGCCGTGGTTCGGGGCACGCTGGAGATGACGGGAGGAACTGTAGATAACAACAGATTTGATGCGAATGCTCTGACTATACGTGTTGATGAATCCACAGCGAATATATCCAACGTGGTTTTGAAGGATAATCAGGGAAGAGGTATTTTTATAAGAGGAACCAACGATTATCCTTCGGATGCGGTGATAAACAATCTGAAGGTGACCGGACATACGGGCAATAATATATCTTCGGTATTTATCAGCGGAAAGTGCACAGTATATGCGGAAAATTGTGAATTTACCGATAATATAACCACTACCGGATGCGGTATGTTTTATGTGGAAGGCGGAGGAACCCTGTATGCAAAGGACTCCGTAATAAAGAAGAACCAATCGGGGCTTGGAGTCGGAGTATATAATTCGTCCTCAAATATTCATCTTGATAATGTCACAATTACCGAAAACTATTCAACAGGAGAGGGCGGCGGACTGTATTCAAACGGGGCAGGAAGTACCTATTTCAAGAATACCCGCATATACAATAACTATGCAAGCTCCAGAGGAAACGACCTGAGACTGGAGGGCAACGCCTATTTTTATAACGAAACAGGGAACGAGAGCGATCACAGAGCAGTAGAAAACCTCGGTATGGAGGAATATAATTCCTGGTATGATGATGTAAACGGTGTATACTATGTTGATAATAAGGATGATCACAGTGCTCATGGTATCGAATTCCTGAATATAGGCGACGATCTGGTCAATCCTGACAATCAGCGTATGAGGGAAACAAAGTACCTTACAGCAGCTCTTACTCCCGATACTTCAGAAGCAGTAGCGGAGATCATTGAAACAGGTGTACAGTATGCTACGCTGGACTCTGCTTTCAAGGCGGCTCTTAACAGCGATGGACACGTTGAGATAAAGCTGCTAAAGGATGTAAGCGAAAAGATCATTGCTAACAAGAATGGTGCAGACATCACCCTTGACTTTAACGGACATACTGTAAAAGCCGTATACGGCTCGACCAGAGTCTTCTATTTCAGGGGAGTTACCGTTGAGTTTACGGACAGAACGGGCGGGGGAAAGCTTATAGGTGTTGAGGAAGACGAAAACACCGATATAATGAAGCTTCCCAGAGGTATCTATCTTGACGGCAGCAAACTTACCCTCAGCAATGTGGAAATATCCGGATTTCATTACAGGGATGCGGGTGCGGCGTTGTACTGCACTGCGGGCTACTCTCAGAACAGCGTTTTGTATAACACAGAGGTATATATCAGGGACGGCACCGTGTTCAAAAACAATATTGCAAAGCATCCTACGGGGATCTACAACGGCTACGGCGGTGCAGTATATTTTTCATCTGCCGCTAACTACTACAATGTTTTTGAGATGACAGGCGGAAGTTTTATAAATAACAGTGCCTACAGGGGCGGAGCAATATATTTTGCAGTAACAACCCGGAATGATTATACAAAAATATCCATAACGGGT
>CACYDC010000130.1 GCA_902773025.1 uncultured Ruminococcus sp. | reverse complement strand
GTCTTCAATTAACTTCACTCCCTGGCTCAGAAAATTGAATATTTTTCGATAATTTTTAACGCAAAATTTTATCACATGGCATTTTGCAAACTCCTACTTGACACATACACGAGAAAGCGAGGCACTCCGCTGGGTTGATTTTTGGCAGATAATGTAGTAGAATGGTAGATGAAAAAAATTGCAATTAGGGGTGATCCTATGTCAACAGTATCAAAAATCCGAACAAAGAATAAAGATGTCCTGCTGAGAGTTCAGAAAGGACACTTTGCAACTATGCATAGCCATACAAATTATTTTATCGACGTAACAATGCAGAAAATGCGTCTGTCTGAAGCTAAGGCCCTTGCTCAAGAGCTTGTTTCTGATTACCGGGCCAATACAATAATCGATACAATACTGTGTATTGACGGTATGGAGGTCGTAGGCACATGTATTGCAGACGAACTTACAGACGATCATTATATGAATATGAATGCGCATCAGACTATATATGTCGTTTCTCCGGAATTTATTTCCGGCGGTCAGATGATGTTCAGAGATAATCTCGTGCCTATGATATCGGGTAAGCATGTGCTTATCTTAGCGGCTTCCGTTACGACCGGAAAAAGCGCGCTCGCTGCGATAGATGCGGTCAATTACTACGGCGGAATTACTGTGGGTGTGTCAGCAATATTTGCAACAGTTGACGAGTGCGACGGCCATCCTGTTAATTCTGTTTTCGATCCTAACGATCTTGATAACTACGAAAGCTATAAACCGCCTAAGTGCCCTATGTGCGCAAGAGGAGAAAAAATCGAAGCGCTTGTTAACAGCTTCGGATATTCTGCGCTTTAAACTGAAATGATCCCCGAGGAACATAATTTCTATGCCCTCAGGGATCTCGTTTTTTTGAGTTCATTTGTCTGATGCTCAGCCGCCGCTTTCATCATATACAGAGGTTATTCCCAGATATTCCTCTAAGGTTTCACCGCTTTTATATAGCTTGCCGGCAAGCTCCTTGCCCAGATACCGCAAATGCCAGCTTTCATACGAATATCCGGTAATACTCTCCTTTTCTTCCGGATAACGTATTATGAATCCGTATTTATAACAATTCTCTGCCAGCCACTTTGCCTCAGGAGTGTAGGAAAAAGCAAATGATGTACTGTTTATATCCATTGCGAGTCCTGTCTGATGTTCGGAATGTCCGGGACGCGCAGATACTCTGTCTGCGTTCGTCTGACCTCTTTCATAACAGAAATTCTCGTATACGCAGGCCTGAGTATAATAACTGCGGAAACCTGATACTATTTCCAGATATAAACCATCCTCTGATGCTGATTCGGCCATTTTTTCAAAGGCTTCAAGCGCGCAGTCCTGAAGTCCGTCGCCATATGATTCCGGCAAAGAGTATGTTTTATTAACTACGATTATACCATCAATATATGTAACTCCGTCTATTACTTCAACCTTTTTGGTTTCAGCAGAAATAATATTGCTCCATGATGAATACAGAACGTCATTTTCGTTTTGCAGGCCGGTATTCTTTATAGTACGTATTTTAATATACAGTTTAGTATTCTGTTCCAGACCTCCGAAGGTATATTCACGTGAATTGCAGCCGTTAATGATTATGCTTTCAGGATTGCTCATATCTGAAGATGTACTATACAGTATTTCAAAACCGTCGGCGCCGTCTTTTTTGTCGTTCCAGGAGAATGTAATACTGTTTACTTTTGAAGAAACACTGTAATATGATATTCCCGCCGGAAGGATATTGTATTCCTTTTTTATACTGCCTTCATATTCGCCCGTCATTTTCACAGTCAGAGAGTATCTTCCTGCGCCTTTGTCCTCTGTACTGTCATATACAACGCAATAGTCATTATCCTTGACAAGTTTTTTACCGTTATATTCAACTTTAAGTCTTGGCTCGGTAAATTTTCCGCAATAGACTCTGTCCCTGACATTAATATCGCAGTCATTCACACTGATTTTGTTGTTTACCGAAGGCTTGCTTATTTCAGAAAAAGAGTTTTCCGAATGATGATCATCGGGCAGTTTATCCGCAACTATCTTACTGGAATAGCTTGTTTCATTTTCAGGTACAGTCGTAATATTACTGTTATTTACGATGCTGTATACTGTCACCGCAGAAGCAGATAAAGTAACAGTTATTACTGATAGAATAAGGAAAAAAGTTTTTTTCATTATCATACCTCGGTTTTTACGATATATTAATAGCTTTGCTTTACGATTATAATTATTCTATAACTCTGTCTGCAAAATGTCAACAACACTTCTATTTACAATATTTTAACTTTTTTGGTTTTTCAATTACAAAAATGATACTAACGGCTGATTTAAAATCCCGAATAAAGCTTGTAAGAAGATATAAAATGTGTTATAATTAGTTTGTTTCAGACATAACTGTTATTTCTGTCCGTAGCACAGCTGGATAATGCATCAGACTCCGACTCTGAAGATCGAGGGTTCGAATCCCTCCGGGCAGGCCAGCGGCGAGCCGCCGCACCCGATTCGCGTTCGGCTTTTGTCGGACGCGATATTTCTTTCCCGCGCCAAAAGAAATATCTTTTTTATACTCTATTGACAAAGCGAAAATTTCCAGAACTTAAAACTAAAAAAATACTAATGGTCTTTATATATTAAAATTTAGTATAAAATAATGCTTATCGGACAAGGCAATTCAAAAGAAAAGCCTTGTCCGATACATCATTTCAGCCAATTTCATTTATGAGATTAACCATTTCTATCGCACCCAGTGCGCAGTCATAGCCTTTGTTTCCGGCCTTTGTGCCTGCACGTTCGATAGCCTGCTCAATGTTTTCTGTAGTGAGTACTCCGAACATTACAGGTATTTCACTTTCAAGCGAAACAGATGCTATTCCCTTTGAAACCTCATTGCATACATAATCGTAATGGGTCGTGCTTCCTCTTATCACCGCGCCAAGACAAATCACAGCATCGTATTTTCCGCTTTTTGCCATTTTCTTTGCTATAAGCGGTATCTCAAATGCTCCGGGCACCCATGCTACTTCGATATTATCTTCCTTCACGTCATGTCGTACAAGTCCGTCTATCGCACCGCCAAGAAGCTTTGACGTGATAAATTCATTAAACCTTGCAACAACAATACCTACCCTGATCTCTTTTGATACAAGCTTTCCTTCAAATGTTTTCATTACAGTTTCCTCCCGCTGATATTATTTATTCAGTCATTCATGTCAAGTATGTGTCCCATTTTATCCTGCTTTGTTTTCAGATAAAAGCTGTCATACGGAGTGGCCATGATCTGTATCGGAACACGCTCCGATATTTCAATGCCGAATTCCGTCAGCTGATAGATCTTATCAGGATTATTAGTCAGCAGACGCATCTGTTTTACACCAAGATCACGCAGTATCTGTGCCCCGATATAATATTCGCGTTCATCGCCTGCAAACCCGAGAGCAATATTTGCTTCGAGCGTATCCATGCCTTTTTCCTGCAATTCATATGCTTTCAGTTTATTTATCAGGCCTATGCCCCTGCCCTCCTGACGCATATACAGCAGTATCCCTCTGCCTTCTTTTTCGATCCGGCGCATAGCGCTTGCAAGCTGTTCTCCGCAGTCACAGCGCAGTGAACCGAATGTATCTCCTGTAAGACATTCGGAATGTACTCTGCATAGTACATTTTTTCCGTCGCCGATCTCACCCTTTACAAGGGCAACATGATGTTCTCCGTTCAGACGGTTCACATAACCATAGGCAGTGAATTCGCCGTATTTGGTAGGCAGCTTTGCCGCAGCTGCTTTATCAATAAGCTTGTCATGGCATTTTCTGTATTCCTGAAGCGCTTTGATTGAAATGAATTTGATATTATACTCCTGCGCAAGCTTCATAAGCTCGGGGGTCCTCATCATCGTTCCGTCCTCACGCATGATCTCACAGCACAGACCGCACTGCTTCAATCCTGCAAGTCTGCAAAGATCAACAGTTGCCTCTGTATGGCCGTTGCGTTCAAGAACACCGTTCTTCTTTGCCAAAAGCGGGAACATATGGCCGGGACGGCGGAAGTCCTCAGGCTTTGCATCATCCTCAACAAATTTCATTGCTGTGACAGATCTCTCCGCAGCAGATATACCAGTTGTAGTATCCACATGATCCACAGATACGGTAAACGCTGTTTCATGGTTATCAGTATTCTTGCTTACCATCTGCGGAAGTCTTAGCCTTTCGGCAAATTCAGCCGACATCGGCATACATATAAGTCCCTTGCCGTGAGTTGCCATAAAATTGATATTAGCCGTTGTTGCAAATTCAGCGGCGCAGATAAAATCGCCCTCATTTTCTCTGTCAGGATCGTCCGTTACAAGAATGATCCTGCCGTTTCTCAATTCATCAAGCGCTTCCTCTATCGTATTGAAACCTTCCATCGTTAACCTCCGTATCAGAATCCGTTTTCAAGCAGAAACTGTCTGCTTATCCGGCTGTTTTTTTCTTCTTTGAAATTCAATAGCTTTTCAACATATTTGCCGATAATATCATTTTCGATATTTACAATATCACCCTTCTTTTTTCTATTCAGTACAGTCTGTGCAACCGTATGAGGTATTGCAGAAATCGAAAATGAATCATTTCCCACAGCTGCGACCGTCAGGCTTATCCCGTCTAATGCAACAGAACCCTTCTCAACAATATATTTCATAATTTTTTTATCCGCGCTGATTTTATACCATACAGCATTATCGTCACGGCTGATATCGGTTATCACTCCGGTACCGTCAATATGTCCTGAAACGATATGTCCGCCGAAGCGTCCTTCTGCCGCCATTGCCCGTTCAAGATTAACACTGCTGCCCGCAGCAAGATATGACAGAGATGAACGATCGAGTGTTTCATGCATTACATCCGCGCCGAAGCTGCCGTTTCCAAGCTTTGTCACTGTCAGGCATACACCATTTACAGCGATACTGTCGCCTATTTTAGTTCCATTAAGTACAATATCTGCCGACACTGTCAGAACAGCGGAATTTATTCCCCGCGCCACAGATTTTACTGTTCCTGTTTCCTCAATTATTCCTGTAAACATTTCCGGCCGCCTCGCTTTCGATAAGGATATCATTGCCGATAGTCCGTATACTTTGTGTTTTTAGCATAACAGCATCACCAGGCGAAGGGAAGCCCATGCCTTCGACCGGAGTCTTAGCGCTGCTTCCTCCTAGCAGCTTAGGCGCTATATAGCAATAGACCTTATTTACTATTCCGGCATTAAGCGCAGACCAGTTCAGGGTACCGCCGCCCTCGATCAGAACGCTGTCTATATTCATTTCTCCGAGCCTTGTCATAAGCTGATAAAGATCGACACATCCATCCTTTTTATTTATGACCTCGATCTTGCAGCCTTTTTCAATATATTGCTTATGTTTTTCGGTATCTGTACAGCACGTTGCTATCAGAAGCGGTATATCTGACGCAGTACGGACAAGCTTTGACTGCGTTGACAAAGTCAATCCCGTATCGCAGACTATCCTCAGCGGATTTCTGCCGCCTTCAATACGGCAGTTAAGCAAAGGATCGTCAGCTTTTGCTGTGCCGGAGCCGATCATAATTGCGGAATATTTTTTCCGCAGATAATGAACATGTTCGCGGGCCTTTATATCGGTTATCCACTGTGATTTACCGGTATATGCAGCGGTTTTGCCGTCGGCAGTCATAGCATATTTGAATGCGGCGAACGGACGTTTTGTTGTTATATAGTGAAAAAATATTTCGTTAAGTCTGTCGCATTTATCACGCAGAACATTTTCCACGACCTCAATACCATGCTGACGGAGTATTTGCACACCTTTTCCTGCGACAAGCGGATTAGGGTCCGCAGAGCCGATAAAAACACGCTTTATACCCGCATCAATAAGAGCGAGTGTACAAGGCGGTTGTTTTCCGTAGTGACAGCATGGTTCAAGAGTGACGTAGATATCCGCGCCTCGCGGATCCTCAGAGCAATTTGCGAGAGCCTCACGTTCGGCATGAGGCGAGCCGTATTTTGTATGCCAACCCTGTCCGATTATTCTGTTGTTTTTCACAACAACAGCCCCGACCATCGGATTAGGCGAAACGAATCCGCAGCCATTTTCTGCGAGCATAAGGGCATGTTCCATAAATTGTTCGTTTATCAAGCCGATCACCCCAAAACAAAAAAGATCCGACAAAAAGGTCGGAGCAGAATAAAAACAGCGTTATACTGTTATAACATAATCGGTTATCTTCTCTCATCCAGACTTTACTGTCGGCTCCGGGATCACGCCGGATCTTGCCAAAGGCTTGCGGGCTATACCGCCGGTAGGGAATTCCACCCTGCCCCGAAGAGTATTCTATTTCTGATTCTAATTATACATACGAAACTCCCGTTTGTCAACCGGACCCGGTGCCCAGGCAGTCATATTCGCTATTCCGTTTGCTTCGCTCACTGCGTGGTAAGCGTAATTAAGGCAACACCGCACAAAGACCGCCTGTCGGCTTTGCACGCCATCTTTCGGCAATTTTTTCGTCATTTTTGCCAAAATCTCCTTG
>CACYDC010000129.1 GCA_902773025.1 uncultured Ruminococcus sp. | reverse complement strand
CACCATGCAAAGCATGGCTGCAAAAACTTTGTTATTCTGCAGCCCTTCGGCTGTCTGCCGAATCATGTTATCGGCAGAGGCGTCAGCAAGCGTCTGAAGGAAATATTCCCGGATATCGAGCTTCTTCCGCTTGATTATGACCCGGATGTAAGCTTTGCAAATATCGAAAACCGTCTCCAGATGCTTGTAATGAATCAGAAGGTATGACCGGAATGATACACAATACTCATAGTCATCACTAACACAATTAAAATACAAGGCAGCGGCAGATCCTGTTTTTATGGATCTGCCGCTGTGTTTTTCTATTCTCTTCTTTAGTAAAAACCTGAATCAGTAACACTCAACTATAACTGCTTTCAAATATACGTAATTAAGCGTTATTTCAGCGGTTCATTAAAAAACAAATGAGAATAATCAAGATACTGGATTATCTCCTCATCGTTGATCTCAATACCGTAAAGCTCTGCACTGTCATCATCATTCACGACAACATTCTTTTTATATTCCGGAACGAATACATATCTTCCTTTATCAATACGGCAGACAAGGTATTTTTCAGATTCATCCGCTCCTGCCATGCAGTTATTATATGCAAATGAAAAATACTCACAGCTTTTTCTGATGTCCTCTGTCTGATATTCATTCAACACCCCTTTTGATGCAATGAGCTTTTCCATGAGACTGATCGTTATTTCTGAGTTGCTGCAGCTGTAATGAGCGTGATCCTCAGGATCATTATAAACAAAAATACAGGTCTTTTCTCCGGAAACAGGTATTTCGCTTGATTCCGAGATAAATAATGCCGGCTTTTCGCCGTCGATATATATCAGATCTGACGGACGCTCTCTGCTGCTTTCATTAAAAGGTATATAGATATTTTCCCATTTATCAGTTTTTCCGATTTTCTTCCACATTTTATCATCAGCTGTATCAAAGCCTTTCAGATATCCCTCACAACGGTAATAATGTATCCCTTTGTATTCAAAGCTGCCCTCAGGTGAATCATATATCTCGGTAATAAATGTATTTAATGCAAAATGATCTGTAACTACCATAACAACAATTACACCGAAGATCACAAGCATAGCTATTATAAAAGCCTTATTACTCATCGAATGTTCTCCCCTTTCCATATGCTAAAAACTCTGACAGGCTTTCCTTGTCCTTTTCCGGAAGATACTGAAGCGCTATCCGTTTTTCCGGCTCTGAATCAGAAATGTAGAGCGCAAAGAGAAAAATCCATTCAAGCGGCTTCATTATTATATAAACAATATCTGCTGTGACAGGCCGTCTGACAAGCTTTGCAACCGGGAAGCCGTACTTGTCATAAAAGCCCCGTACCGCCTTGTGCAGACCCGGTGTTCTTTCCTCAAGCAGCTGTTCAAATGCATTTGCTATACAAAGCTGACGGTTCACAATAATACTATGACCTCGGCGCTTTCCTCTGCGCTGAGGACGCACAAGCTTTTTATGTCCCCCGGCGGCAACAGTACAAAGGTAATGTCCGTCACTTGGTATTCTGTCTTCTATTATATTTACAATATGCTTTGTCGGCTCACCCATCTGCGAAAGATTCCAGTCACTCGTCTGCGTCCACATTCTGACCAGAGAATCATAATCCTGACCAAACAGCATCAGCACACTAACTGTCACACCCAGCAGCGGCAGCAAAAGAAGCAGCCCATACAACGGTAATTTTAAACTCTCAGACAGACGGCTGCGGTGTTTTTCCTTCAGATGTCTTATTCTTTCAGACCTGCTGTATTCCTCAAGCTTACGGCGTATCAGTCCTGTTGACGCTGATATAAAATTGATCGGAAAAACAGATACTAATACAGACTGAAGAATATTATTATCTGCGGTCTGTATGATCCACATTACAGATAATCCTGCCCCTGCATATATCATTGCTATGGAAAGTGCAAACAACAGCGGCGGGATTTTTTCCATATCAGATACTGAAAGCAGAAGATAACCGCCTATTCCAATCAGAAGCATTGTAACAAATGTGTCGTAATAAGGCAGAGAGACCGGACTGTGTATGCCATTCGACAGATCATTGTACCACATCTCAAATGAATCTGTATTTGTTACAAAGTACAACATAAAAACATATGTAAAAAATATCGACGAAAGGAAGGAAATCATTCCTACAACAGAATACAGCTTGTTTTCTTTTTCTGTCTTTGGAGTACGGAATACAGATATTATATTTACCACTGCAAGCGGTAAGGCTGCAAACAACAGATAGATCATAATAACGACTATTCCTACAAGAAATAATGCATAAATCAATTCTGATATTTCATTTATCGCTTCCATATAAATTCCTTCTTCCGCATATTTACTATTCAGTCACCTTGCTCTCATCGGCAGGGCGGTACTCAAGTATATCTCCCGGCTGACAGTCAAGCGCCTTGCACAGCTTTGCAAGTGTCGATATCTTTATTGCCTTTGCCTTGCCGTTTTTCAGAACTGAAATATTCGGCAAGGTTATCCCCACTCTCTCCGAAAGCTCTGTAACACTCATTTTTCTTTTTGCTAGCATTACATCTATATTTATTATTATTTCTCCGTCCATTGTTACACCTCGTATTTTCTTCTGCTGTTAAGCTCTTTCATATCGTCAGGTCACTATCCTCCTGAAGCTTTGCTGCCTTCATCACAAGATGTGAAAGCGCTGCGGCAGCTACAGTTATCGAAACACCTATAAAGGTTACTATCAAAGAAGCAAGTACGATCCCCGGATGATTCATTCCGAGAAACAGATATATTATATTCATTGCAAAAAAGAAAATACTGTCACCGGCTGCAAGTACCGATATCCTTTTCAGATCGACCGCATTTTCTATACAGAAGGATTGGTCCCTGCCTATCTTATCGGATATTCTCCATCCGAAAAATAAAACAGCATAGCACGGTATTGCTGTGATCCACAAAAAAACAGCCCATGGATAATATGCAAAGGCATATTCCGGGTTTTGTTCTGCAAGCTCACTGCCAAAAACGGGTACTACAAGCAGATATATCACAAGACCGCACAGCCCGATACCTGCTATTATGAATTTCAGCCATTTTGATAAACTCTTTTGTTCCATTTCTTATTCTCCTTGTCATTTAATATATTCAGCTGATTGTAAAATCACAAAAAGCTTTTATTTATACGGATTTTTGTATTTGCAGTTTTACATTTTTCTCCGCTTTTTCAAAGTTTCTATGGGTTTGGCGAGGTGTCTGCCCGCACCCCTGGGGCACTTCCTACGGGCGCCTGCGGCGGGCAGACGACCTTTCGCCATTTTACAATCGGCTGATTCAATATATATGTTCTATGGTGATATTATAGCACCAGCTTCAATGAATGTCAATAACTTTTTATCGTAATACGATAAATTATTTTTGTGTATTAATAAAGCGGCAGCTTTCCGGCTGCCGCTTCTGTATATATTATAGCTCACACATTATTTTTGCGCTTTTTCTGATTATATCTATCGCCTGCTCCATTGTATATTCTGAGCTGTCTATGCATAGGTCATAATTCTTGGCTGATTCCCAGTCGTTTCCCGTATAATACTTGAAATACTCACGGCGATGCTTGTCAATATCATGTATCAGTTTT
>CACYDC010000128.1 GCA_902773025.1 uncultured Ruminococcus sp. | reverse complement strand
TTCATTGTAATTATTTCCTGCAAATTGCGCATTGTGTTCCAGGCAGGGATAAGATAATTTACAATTCCAAGACTTTCCACTGCGTCGCGTATATTATCTGACATAGTAAGCATTCCTGCCACCATTAGTATCATCATAAACAAAGGAGCGATGGTTGTGGCCTGCTTTATATCCTTTGCAAGAGTGGAAACAATCAGCAGTATGCCTACCAGCACAAATACTGCAGATATAGTCACACCGAAAAGCAACAGATAATCCCCTATGCTGAATGTAAAACCCTCTTCCGAGCCCAATGCCTTTGCAATATACGGCAAAGAAACTGCCATACCGGCAAATGCCGACAATCCTCCTATAATTGCCGTAACAAATATACACATGGCTTTTCCGATGGCAATACTGCTCCTTTTGACAGGCGTGATAAGCAAAGTGTTCATAAATCCTTTCTCTTTATCACCCGTGATGGACTGCGCTGCCAGATTCATACAGATCATGAATACGGAAAGCAGCACCATGATGGGAAAGATCATTCCCAAAAAGTTTTTTAGAATAGCGTCCTCATCACCAAAATCATAGTTTTCTCCCGGAGCGTTTATGGTAAACGCTTTCGGCTGAAACTCTCCAAGAACCGCATTTGCCTGATTGAACTGCTGCAAAGAGCTTTGCTTTTCAGAATTGTACCATACGCCGACATTATCAAGACCGGCGGATGTATTCGATTTCATGGAAAAATCATCGGGAAATACGATCAGCAGATTTGCCTTTTTATCCTTGATCTGTGACTTTATGTTTTCAGCTTCGCTTTTTCCTGTTTTTTCATAACCAAGCTTTACAAGCTGTGTTTCAATTGCCTGGGGTGCGTTTATGTAATACGACTTTACATCGGCTTTATCGGTGCTTTTTGATGTTCCGTTCATTGATCCCATAAGCATTGCATATCCAAACACAATCAAAAAAGGAAGAACAAGCATCTGCATCAGTATCACCTTATCTTTCAGACAGGCGATCAGATCCTTTTTTGCAACTGTCCAGCAATCACGAAAATTCATTGTTCAGCACCTCCGTTATGTTTGATGTAGATGTCGTAGAATACATCCTCAAGCGGCTTTTCCTTTGTGAAGTTCTCAAGAGTATCATCAGCGGCGATCTTGCCGTTGATTATCATTGCCGCGCGGTCACATATTCGTTCCACAAGATCAAACAAATGTGTAGAGATGATAATGCATTTGTTCCTTTCCTTCATATCAAGAATAAATTTTCTTACATCACGGGTAGCGATTATATCAAGGCCGTTGGTGGGTTCATCAAAAATAATAAACTCCGGATCGTGAAGCACAGATATCGCAAGAGAAACCTTCTGTTTCATTCCCTGTGACAATTTGGAGATTTTTGTATCGGCAAAACTGTTGATATGAAAACCTTCAAACAGTTCTTCTTTTCGTTTTTTTACCGTATCCTTCGGAACATGGTAAAGCTCAGAAAAAAAATCGAACATAGAATTTGCAGTAGACTTCATATCCAGTTTCAGATCTGTGGTAAGAAAAGCAATGCGTGAACGCACCATTTCGGGCTGCCCTACAACACTTATGTCGTCATAAAAAGCGTCTCCGCTGTCCGGTTTGATAAGAGTAGACAGCATACGCATGGTTGTGGTTTTGCCTGCGCCGTTGGGTCCAAGCAAGCCAAACACCTCTCCTGAATGAGCCGTAAAACTGATACCGTCCACGGCTTTTTTGGTTTTTTCTTCAATGCCGAGAGATTTTCTTTGTTTTTCGCTGATTTTGAAGGTCTTTATCAGACCTTCTGCCTTTAAAACTGACATATCGTTCCACCTTTTTGTACTTCGTTATTTTTCAAAAGCTTCACAGCATAGTTTAATTAATTATTCTAAAAGTGCCCCGTCACTTTTGTGACGGGGCGTTTCTGGAGGCGAGGGGAGTCGAACCCCTGTCCAAAAAGCGCTTACAACGGTTTTCTCCGGGCGCAGCCGCCGTATTTTGATTCCCCCGGCACAGTGTCCGGCGGCGGACCCTGTGTTTCGGTAGTCTTTAGTTCATGACAAAGGTAAAGACGTTCCTCTGTTCACGTTCACCACTTGTCGACGCCCCTGACGGATCGTGGTA
>CACYDC010000127.1 GCA_902773025.1 uncultured Ruminococcus sp. | reverse complement strand
GGAGGTCATTTTGAAGAGGGTGAAAGTCCTGAGGATTGTGTAATACGCGAAGCACGCGAGGAAACCGGACTTACACTGACTGATTATAAGCTGCGTGGAGTTGTAAGTTTCTCAGAGGGAAGCTGGCACGAATATATGTTTCTATATACCGCAAAGGGTTTTAGCGGAGAAATAATTGAATGTAATGAAGGAGATCTTGTCTGGGTCGATAAGAAAAAAGCAGCTTATGAATTGCCGTCATGGGAAGGCGATAAAATATTCCTCCGGCTTATAGATGAAAACAGACCGGTTTTTTCTCTCAAGCTTCATTATAAAAACAGAAAGCTTCAGTATGCCGTTCTTGACGGCAAAATGCTTGACTTGAATCAATATCTTTGAATTCAAGTCAAAAATTTGACCGCTGCGTGCCCTCATGGGTGCAGCGGTCATTTTTTTTGACGATGGTGTATTAATCTATCAAGCATATGTCAATACTTTATATCAAAAGCATTGCTTTAATAATACCTCAAATAACATCCCAGAAGCCGTTGAGAGTTGCAAAATAATCATCAACAGTTTCTGCGCGGCGAATCTGGATAACAGAACCGTCTTCTCTGAGAAGAAGCTCTGCGCTTTTAAGCTTGCCGTTATAATTATAGCCCATTGCAAAGCCGTGCGCTCCTGTGTCATGAATTACAAGTATATCTCCCATATCGATTTCAGGAAGCTTACGGTCAATAGCAAATTTGTCATTATTTTCGCAAAGCGAACCGGTTATATCATATGTATGGTCGCAGGGCGCGTCCTCTTTTCCGAGAACGGTAATATGATGATATGCACCGTACATAGCCGGACGCATCAGATTAACGGCGCATGCATCTACGCCTATATATTCCTTATGCGTATGCTTTTCGTGAATAGCGGTTGTAACGAGATGTCCGTACGGCGCAAGCATATATCTGCCAAGCTCGGTAAATATACTGACGTTTCCAAGTCCGGCAGGCACGAGTATTTCGTCAAATGCCTTATGCACACCCTCTCCGATAACAAAAATATCATTTGGTTCCTTATCGGGGGTATACGGAACTCCTACACCACCGGAAAGATTGATAAAACTCAGTTCAATGCCGGCAATGTTTTTGATTTCCACAGCAAGCTCGAAAAGAATTTTTGCAAGAGTCGGATAATATTCGTTTGACACTGTATTGCTTGCAAGAAAAGCGTGAATGCCGAATGTCTTTGCGCCCTTTTCTTTCAGTGTCTTATAAGCTTCAATGATCTGGGGCTTCGTCATGCCGTATTTTGCATCCCCGGGATTATCCATAATTGTTGTAGAAATAGCAAACTTTCCGCCCGGATTATAACGGCAGCATACAGTTTCAGGAATTCCGCAGGCTTTTTCAAGCGCTTCTATATGTGTAATATCATCAAGATTTATAATCGCACCAATTTCATTTGCATAGCGGAATTCTTCAAGCGGAGTATCGTTTGAGGAAAACATTATCTCCGGATTTACAAACCCGCATTTTTTACTCATAAGAAGTTCTGCATATGACGAACAGTCTGTACCGCATCCCTCTTCCTTAAGAATTTTTAGTATTGTGGGGTTTGGGGTAGCCTTTACGGCAAAATATTCACGAAAGCCCTTGTTCCATGAAAATGCTTTGTAAAGATTTCTTGCGTTCTGTCTTATTGCTTTTTCATCATATATATGAAACGGTGTGGGAAAATCCTTTATTATTTTCTCAGCCTGATCCTTTGTAATAAACGGTTTCTTGATCATTTTTTTATCCTCCGGATTTTTAAAAATACAAATTTATAATACACCGTCACTAATGAATTTGTCAATAATTTTTAATAAAAATAGTCAAAAATCGTTGTTTAGCCGTTGTTTTTATCATATCTTGTTCTGTCTGCGAAATTCGTAATAGTGATGCACAAGGCTTTGATAACCCAGACGCTTCATATCATCATACCGGACATTGAACCTTGATTTCCGATGAACACCGCTGACAAGAAAACGTATACAGTCCTGCGCATAACGATCAATGATGTGCAGGCTGTCCGTAATATTGATTATCGGAAAAAACCAATAACTCCATGTGAGTTCATTGTTCAGTGGTCCTTCGAGTAATTTGCTGTTAAAAATGCGTATAAAAGCTGCTGCTGCCTTTTCTCCGCTGATATCGTTTCGTTTTTGCCATCGCTTCAGCGATTTTGTCTTACGCCGCATCTTTGCTTTTATTTTCTTAACAGTTGCCGGGGCGATATCAATTACCCCGCCTTGACAGCAAAAACCTAAAAAAGTCCAGCCTTCATCAGGCGAGAAGAAGTTCTCCTTATCCGGATTAACTTTCAGCTTCATACTGTACAGAAAGCTTTTTATTTCATCGGCATATTGTACGGCAGTTTCCATGTCCGGCGCAAAAACGATTATATCATCGGAATAACGTATATACGGAATATTGCGGCTTTCAAACGTGAAATCAAGCTTACTCAGAAAAAGATTGGCATAGAAGGAAGCAAGGGGTGTACCCGCCATTATTCCTTTTTCCTCGGAAATGAGTTTACCTTTACTCCACACGTGCTTTTCAAGCAGCAATCTGCTGAGAAATTCATAAAGCTCCGTATCATCCGAAAGTGTCTGTTTCAGCATTGGCATAAAAAGCGGCATCTGTATAGAATTAAAATAATTGCTTATATCTACCTTGTATGCATACATGTTACGTATAAGCTTTAATGAAGTAAGTTTACGCACAGCATCTTTTGCTGAACGTCCAGGGCGAAAAGAGTACAGATTATCCGCGAACAGATCGTTATACTTTCGCAGCAAAAGGTGTGTCAGAAGTTTAAGCACGATATTTTCCTTTTCGGGATAAGTATAGACCACACGTTTTTTTTGAGAGACGGATTTATTGACAAAAGACCTGTTCGGTAAAGGAAAGTCTTTACCTTTTGAAATACAATCACTGACAGGTATATATTCTTTTTTTTCAATAAAATTCAGTAATTCCTGTTCAAATGATTTATGGCAGACCAGTGATGTTTTGTATTCATAAAATTGCCGCCAAACCCGTTCATCGTACAGCATCGACAATAAAGACATAAAGCTATCCTCCGTTTCAGACCGCAAATAACGTACCAGACAGATTAAAAAAGCAGTTATTCCAATTGATAAAACAAAGCCAAAAAACACAATAAAGCACGGCAGAAGACCGTGCTTCAGAGTGCTGCACACCGGAAAAGAGAAGATGTTAAATCCTGGAAAATTCCAGGATTTACAGGATCGTACAACGACAGGCTGCCTGCGAAGCCAAAATATGATCGTTGCCGGATCCGCCGCAGGCGCAAGGCATTCTCTTCCCTATGCGCAGATTATTGCAGTGCAGCGTTCGATAATAAAGATATTATCATACTGAAAGAGCGCTGCGCGTGCGTGTGATGACATAGGAGCGTGTGTTCCACCAACCATCCACATTATGATAATAGCGAAGATAAGGAATACCGCTTTTTCGACAGTTGTTTCTCCATTTTTTAACAGAACTGCTTTTTGAAAGCAATTCAACGATCAAAGCTGTACGGTCATTTTGTGAAAAAACCATGAGAGCATACTGCATATTACCGGAAGGTGTGCACGATATCCGGTACTCAGGAAATTCAGAGCGATAGATATTCATAAAATAATCAATATAGTTTCCGTCGTAGGAATACTGATTTTCTTCCTCAGGCATATCGGGTCTCCAGGAAAATCCGGAAGGACCGGTTTTCTTTGACGACTCCTCCTGCGATGACCATGCATCTTCAGTTTGCGCATGAGAACTGGTATTCGTCTGATGTTCAGTCTTTTTAATAACTTCGTTTGTCAGGTTATTTGCGATCTGACGGTTCAGATCTCCCAGAAATTTAGAAAACAGTCCCATAATATATGCCTCCTTTAACGATCTGTTTTATACACTGATTATACCATGCTTTATTTTATCATGCAATATTATTTATGTAAATTTTGCCCGGCGGAGTGTCTCCGCAGTCAATTCGCGTTTTGTTCGCTGCGCTCACTGCGTGGTAAGCGTTTGTGTGTTGCTCCCGCGGTGCTGTGTGAAAAGCATAACACATAACAAGACGACAGTTATAAAGTTTCTCCGGTCGGTGTACCTTATTACGTAAAAAAATTACGTAAATAAGTTATTAATTCAGCACCGCGCGAACATGACACCGGCGGCACGCCGGGCCTGCGGTGCTGAGTTTTTTAACGTAATAACGTATCATCCATGTAACAGAGTCTGACAGATTCCACCGAATTATTTTAGTAATCATAATCAAAGGAGTTATTATATGAAAAAAATACTTTCCTCCGTTTTTTCTCCGTGTGAACTCAATGACCGTATGCTGATATTATATTTTCTGAATCTGAGCGATTATTTGTTTACACTCATACTGATATCAAGCGGATTGTTTATGGAAGCAAATCCTTTGCTCAGTCTTTCAATAAACGGAAGCGCAGGTTTTTTCGCAAAATGCGTACTGCCTGCGGCAATGCTGATATATATAAAGCTCAGGATCACTTCCGGAGAAGTAAAGCATATGCTTGCAGCAAAGGTTATGTTAGATATAGCCGCAGTATTTTATTTTGCAGTAAATTGTATGCATGTATTCTGGCTGAGTTATTCTATTGCGATATTCAGTTGACAGAATAAGAAATAAAAGTTGTTGTAAAAGAAAATATAAAGTGTTACAATGTAAAAAAATGTTTTCGGAGGGCGATAAAATGTCGGACGATAAAAAGCATTTGCTTGATAAACTAAGTGAAGAATGCACATCATGTGAAAAATGCGACCTTTGCCGTGGAAGACACAATGTAGTATTTGGTATAGGATCTGAAAATGCTGATGTAATGTTTATCGGCGAAGGGCCGGGAGAGCAAGAGGATCTGAAAGGTGAACCGTTTGTAGGAAAGGCAGGTATACTTCTTGACAAAATGCTGACAGCGATTGATCTTGACAGACATAAAAATATTTATATCGCAAATATAGTAAAATGCCGTCCGCCGCAGAATCGCGATCCTCAGCCGCAGGAACAGGAAATGTGTATTACATGGCTCAGGCGCCAGTTTTCCATAATCAACCCAAAAATAATAGTATGTCTTGGAAGAATTGCGGCTGCAAGGATAATAAAGCCTGATATACGAATCACAAAGGAACACGGCAAGCTTTTCCGCAAGAGCGGAGTGATCATGATGCCCGTGCTTCATCCGGCGGCGCTGCTGAGAAATCCTTCTGATAAGCCTGCTGCGTTTGAAGATTTTCTGCACCTTCAGGATCTTATAAAGGAGATATGTCCCGAAACATATCAGTTATAGAGAAGTTGTGAGTTAACAGCGCGGCCTTTGAAAAGGCCGGCGAAACTTTTGTGTTTTGTCACGAGATTAAGTTATAAAATACTTTCCAAAATCAACGGGTGCAGGGGCCGCTCGCCCCTGCCGAGGTCCGGGCGAGTAGCCCGGCAGGGTTTGGGACAGAGTCCCAACAATACGACAATGTGAAAACGAGAAAACGCGGCACGCCGGGCACCCTGGTGAAAAGAGAATTGACATTCATGTTGCCTTATGTTACAATAACAACAAAGAAAAATAATAATTAATATATAAAATTACCAAAGAAGGATTATTACATTAATGCAGAGTGTTATGTGGGAAATGGAATGACTATGTGATATTCCGGTTAAGGATACAACTGATAGTTACAATGGGATAGCGTCATTTGGACTGCAAAGCTATTGGAAAAAATCAATCGGTTATTTTGAAAAGAGTTTGGTTGGTGAGTTAGCGAACGAACAGGGAATTACAATAAAGGAGGGGATTTATATGCCAATTTATAGGAGAGATGGATCGACTGCGCCTGCATACTATCATGTTTGGTTGTGTAAAAAATGTGGGTTTAAATCGACTTTGACATCGAAATCATCAACTGCACCCGGGCCAAGTGCGTTTGGCTGCAAAGCAAGCGCTGACGGCAAGCACAGCTATTCCCACACAGTAACAAAACGATAAATAAAGCCGGGCGGTCTAAAAGGGCTGCCCGGTAGGTGTTTTATGTTGTTTGGTTTTTCAATTCAAAGATAAGCTATAACCGCAAAGTATGTCTCCAGGGTCTCACCTACCGGCTCGGTCGGCGTTGCTGCTGCGCTGCGGTGTCCACAGGACACCCGCGCCCTCTAAGGCGGCGGGAGCCATATATCCGTTCAGTGGGAGATTTTACTCCCACTGAACGTCAGCAAGCCTACGGCTTGCCTTTGCTTGTTGAAAGCATAGCTTTTAAAAAAGATGGGCCGATATAAGAGTATGGAAAACTCAAAAGAAGTATTTGATTTTTATAATAACGGTGCAGAAATAGGCCGTCTTGAAAGCGGATTGGGAATGGTGGAATTTTATAGATCAAGGGAAATCATTTCACAGTACATATCCGGGAAAAGTACTGTTTATGACATAGGCGGAGGTATCGGAAAATATTCCGGATGGCTTGCGGAAAATGGTCATAATGTTACGATGATAGAACTTGCTCCGATTGCTGTTGAATATGCGGTTAAAAACATGAAAGTACCATATACAGCCATAGTCGGAGATGCAAGAAGTTTGAATTTGCCCGATCAAAGTGCAGATGTGTGTTGCTATGCGTGGCAATTACTTCAATGATTTTTCCGTATTCAATCATACGGACAGTATTGACCTGTCAACCGTTATCAAT
>CACYDC010000126.1 GCA_902773025.1 uncultured Ruminococcus sp. | reverse complement strand
ACGCTTGCCACGCAGCGAACGCAGTGAGCGGAATCGCGAATTGACTGCGGAGGCACTCCGCCGAACACGACACCGGCGGCACGCCGGTACAAAAAACTTGTGTTTATTCTACTAAAATGGACAGAAGAAAGATGCAATATTTTGAAAATTGATTTTCGTGTGCACGCACTATGCCAAGAACTTTGTTGGTGCTGCCGGTGCTCGCCCCGGAACCTTGGCAGGGAGAAACCTCCCTGCAACCGATTTCATCTATGTTATCCATAAAACAAGTTAGTTAATTATTTTATGCCAATCGTTTGTGACTCAAAAAGCCGTGCATTTCTCATGCACGGCTTATGAATATAATTACCTGTTTTCACCTATTATTTCTTATTACTCATTGCAAACAATTGTGTATATACAGTTTTTTCAGCTAATAATACTTGTTTGACATTCTGTGAATTACAGACTATCAATTATCAATAGCGATCTCGATTTTCTCTATTCATTACCCTGCTCTTTCTTATCATTAGGCTGATTCCCAAATTCAATAAAGTTGAGAATATCCTCATACACAGTCATTTTCCGCTTCTCATGCAATACATCATGGCGCATTCCTTTGTACAGCTTACAGCGGATATCAGTATAGCCGATCTTTTCCAGAAGTTTAAATGCCTCAAGCAGTTTCTGACGGGACAATGCGCAAGGATCATCCTCACCGGAAAAAAATCGTATGGGCAAAGTCGGATTTTGAGGAATATACCCTTCTGTATATGCAAGCATTGCCATTTTAAGCATTTCTTCATATCCGTTAAGGGTAAAATTAAAGCTGCACAACGGATCATTGTTATGCTCAATAACCGCTTCTCTTTCAGAATTGGTCCATGCATTGTGCAGACCCTCTTTTCTGAATTTCCGCTCATAGGAGGTACCCATTATCAGTTTCTTTGCAAGCTTTGAACGGGCTTTTTTCCCCTCTATGAACTTTAGACGCTTAACGATCCTCATTCCCTGTTTTATCATGCTTGATCTGGACGGAGAACCGGTTAGGCAAAGCTTGTCTATATCTGCATCATATTTGCGGATATAACAGCGCGCTGCAAGTGATCCCATGCTGTGCCCTAATAGAGTAATCGGAAGATCTTCCCTGCCGCATTTTCGGGCAGCATATTCCTTAACATCAACAGTGATTTCATGCAGATCTTCTACAAGTGCTTCAGATCCGCCGTCATAGAAATATCCCAGATCATCCGGATCAAGGACGCTTTCTCCATGCCCGCGGTGATCATTTATGATCGTAAGATAACCATGAGCAGCAAGAAAACGCATAAATGGTGTATAACGACCTTTATGCTCGTTTTTTCCGTGCACCATCTGCACTATGCCCCTGATATTTTTCGGATCCTCAGGCTCTATGCGGAGAACACAAATCGGAAGTTCATCACTTCCCGAAATATGCGTATATTTTGTTTCTGACAGGTTTGCTATATTATTCAAATAGGTTCATCTCTCAATACTTCTGTACGAATTATTTTTCTCGAGGCATTTTTGAAGAAAGGATTCTTTCTTACAACAAGCCTCGAAAGCTGCTTATAAGTGGGCTGCGACTTGTTGTATTCGTCGAGTATTTTTTGCAGATCTGCTGTGATCTCATCCTCACTCATATTTTTAACCATCTCCTGCTCGGGATAAATACGAGCGGTAAGCAAATTGTCCTCTCCGGTTACAATTATTTCGTCTATAACGTCATTAAGCGCAAGCTTTCCTTCAATTTCTTCAGGCGAGATATTCTCTCCATTGGAAAGAATTATCAGATTCTTTACTCTGCCATTGATGAAAATAAAGCCATCCTCATCTATATATCCCTTATCGCCTGTATGCAGCCAGCCATCCTTCAGAGTTTCTTCGGTTTCCTTTTCCATCTTGTAATAGCCCTTCATAACGCTGCTGCCGCGGACAAGTATCTCGCCGTTCTCAAATCTGATTTCTGCATTTGAAAGCGCTTTTCCTATTGATCCCGGCTTGCAGGCGCCCTCTCTGTTGTTTGTGATAACAGGAGAACATTCTGACATTCCATAGCCCTCATACACCTTAATACCGTACTTTTCAAATTCGCCGATATAGTACGGATCAAGGTGAGCGCCGCCTGTGAAGATTCGTTTGAGTTTCGGACCGAATACCTTCTGCGCAATCACTTCCGGAGGAACATCATTTCCCAGAGATTTCAGTCGCTTGTAGATAGTTTCCAGCATAAGCGGCACCATAAGCATAACATCAGGATTATAAATGCTGATATTTCTTATCATATGCCTGAGATTATCATTTATACACAGAACTGAACCCATCCAGAACCCGTTCAGCCAGTCCATTGTAAGACAAAACGCATGGTGAACAGGAAGAACGCTCAGGAATACCAATCCTGGACCTTCCTCATAAAGTACAGCCTCTATATTGGAATAAAGATTGCACTGTGTGAGCATTACACCCTTACTTTTTCCTGTTGTTCCGGAGGTATAGACGATCATCGATACATCATCCTCCTGCGGCTGTTCAGGATCGTCCTGACCCTCACCAGCCTTAACAAGATCGGCTACTGTTTCAGTGCCGTCAACAGCTTCTCCTGAAAGCATCCAGATCTTTCTTACCAAAGGACATTTTTCTCTGATCAGTGCTGCAAGATCCGAGAATTTTTCGTCAAGAAATACACCCTCTGAATCCGAACGATACACAAGATCGATCAGATCTTCTGCCGGCAGACCGGAATCCATCGGAACAGCTGCATTATTGCTTGTTACTACAGACATATATGCCTCTATCCACTTTACTGAAGCAGTGCCGATAAGGGCAATATGTTTATGAGAAAAATCCTGAGCAGCGAATCCTTTTTTTATCGCAGTAACAGCAGCGGCAATATCACCGTAGCTGCATTCCTGCACATTCTTTTTCACAAGCCAACGTACTGCGGGAAGATCGGAATACTGTTCTTCACATCTCTTCCACATAGTATAAATAGTTTTACTCATATTATACCTCACTTATTCAGCTTCCGCATACTCCTTAAGCAGATTGATTGCATCTTCAACCGTTACTATACCTGCAAGCTTGCTGTCATCCTCGCTGAATTCAAACTCAATATCCAATTCATCCTCGAGATCACCCAACAGGGTCATAAGATCGAGTGAACTGAGTCCGATATCATCACGAAGCTTCATATCATTTGTAATATCCTCTGCTTTTAAAGAACAATAGCGCTCTGCAACTTCCTTGAATTTTTTTTCAATATCCATAATTATGCTCCTTCTGAATTATTTTATTATAACCGCAAAGTATGTCCCCCGGGTCTCGCCTGCCGGCTCGGTCGGCGCTGCTGCTGCGCAGCGGTGCCCACAGGACACCCGCGCCCTCTAAGGCGGCGGGAGCCATATACCCGTTCAGTGTGAGTAAAATCTCCCACTGAACGTCGGCAAGCCTACGGCTTGCCTTTGCTT
>CACYDC010000125.1 GCA_902773025.1 uncultured Ruminococcus sp. | reverse complement strand
ACGCGACATTTTGGTACGGCGTTGATTATTCGTTTCTGCGTTTTCTTTAGTGTGTTGGCTTTTGCAGTGGCAAAAGCCTTAAATGATAATGCGGCAGGGACCCCCGGCGAGGGTCCCTGAACTTCCTGCGCTTTTTGAGTAAGGAGGTTTCGCACTCTGCGGAGTGCGACCAAAGGCGCTGCCTTTGGAATCCGCGGCCTTTGAAAAGGCCGGCGAAACTTTGTACTTTTGTCTTCTTTCTATGTGATAACAGTATTAATCTGATTCGTAGGTGATGGCATTGTATCCTACAATACAAGACATTACCTCGAATACCAGGGCAAACTGAGATATCGTTGCAACTGTGACCTTGCCTTTCGGCATGCCTAAAACCGAGTTGATAAAATCAAGAGGCTCCTTCCCGCCGTCTATTAACAGAATAGCTGCAAATATAAGTATTATAGCGCCGATACCGCCAAATATTATCGCAATAATAAGAAGTGGTTTGTTTTTTAACATTCAGGACCCTCCTGTCAGTATAAAATAGCTCCGTATTTTTTCGCAAGAGCATTAAGATCGTCATCATCTATATCGCAGCGTGTGTCTATAATGAGTCTGCCCCGGAAATATCTCAGAGCAGCTTCAAGCGTTGTACTGTCGTTAGTGTGCACAGTTACCGGCAGACGTGTCATATCAGAATTATCGGCAAGTATTGCAGCATCATCGGTAGAAAATAATTCAATATAAACTGAGTTGATGTTTTCGTCGTCAAGGTCTATCATATCTTCGTCTAATCCGTAGCTGCATGTGATAGGTTCTGATAATACAATATCATCAGACAGGAAAAAGGCTTCACTGTCAACCGCCGCTGCATAGCAGTCCTTTTGAGCATCAAAGTCGAATCTGTATGAATATTTTTTTATAGCCTGAACGGTTTGCTCGTCAAGCGCAGGGCCTGTATTAAAGAATATCCCGGCCCCGCAATCCAAAACTTCAGCCATCTGTTTTTTATTGCGTCCGGTCAGACTGCCTGTCAGGATAAGCGGTATTTCCGCGTGTACAAGCGCCGCCTTCAAAAGCCCGGCAGCAGCCTCAGCGCCTTGCATACATTCAATACCGAAAGCGGCAGCGCCTATCGACTGTAATGTTATAAGGGCTGCAATATAATCCGTACCCGATCTGTTTTTGCCGTCTTCATCGCAGTTCATGGTAATAAAAACAGGAATGTCGGCAGCCTTTGAAGCAAGTACCGCAGCGCGCATTTCTCCGAGTGTGCCGGCATTGGCAAGCATAATAAAATCTGCGCCTGAATCCTTCAGAACGGTTATCTTTTCCAGATAATCAAAATAAAGGGATTCAAAAATACCGCTGTTGTATTTTTCATCAGCTGAAGGCGCTATAAGTCCTCCGACAATTGCTGTGTTTCCGGCATATTCATCGGTAAGCCTTGTCGTTTCAGCGCATAACTGCGCAAATTCATCGTCACGGCTGATCTCCGCAAGTCTTTTGTGTGAAATATTCTCTGTCGGTGCGAGCAGTACATTTTCGCCGACAGAAAGCATCGCTTTGTATTTTTCTGTCCGGACGGCGGGACCGTCCGGATCATCAGAGCTGCTTTCGCAGGGTCGTATACATTCGCCTACAAGGGGAAGACTGAAGGAAAGCTGCATAGTTTTATATTCTCCTTTATAATTGATCAATTACATGGATTCGGGAGCGGTGATCTTGAACATATTCAGAACATTGGCAATAACCGTGCGTGTGGCAATACAAAGAGCAAGTCTTGCCTGCATAAGGGATTCGTCTTCTGTTTTTACACGGCAGGCATTATAGAATTTATGGAAAAGTGTTGCTGTATCATATACAAACCGTGTGATCCTTGACGGATCATAATCCTTTGCGGAAGTTATGATCTCTTCACCGTAGGATGCAAGCTTATTGATAAGCTCTATTTCCTCGGGAGCAGTAAGCTTTGCATAATCGTCTGCGTTACAGTCACGCGGAGAAATACCTTCATCCGAAAGCTTTTTCAGAATATTGCATATACGCGCGTGCGCGTACTGTACATAATAAACAGGATTCTGAGATGACTGCTCGATCGCAAGATCAATATCGAAATCGAAGTGGCTGTTTGCTTCCCTCAGATTAAAGAAGAAACGCGCTGCATCTATCGGGATCTCATCCAGAAGCGTTACCAGAGTAATTGCCTTTCCGTCTCTTTTGGAAACTTTATATACTTCGCCGTTTCTCAGCAGTCTTACCATTTGCATTAAAACAGCGTCAAGCTTTGATGCGTCCACATCCAGCGCCGTGAGGGCTGCTTTAAGACGCGGAACATAGCCGTGGTGGTCTGCGCCGAGAACATCTATAGCCTTGTCATATCCGCGGGTAACAAGCTTGTCGTAATGATACGCAATATCAGGTACAACGTAAGTAGGTATGCCGTTTGATCTCACAAGTACGAAATCCTTATCCGCGCCGAATTGTGAAGCTCTGAACCAGACTGCGCCGTCCTGTTCATAGGTGTGGCCCTTTTCTTTCAGAAGCTCAACAATATGTTTTACGGCGCCGCTGTTATGCAAAGTACTTTCTCTGAACCAACGGTCGTATTTAATACGGTATTTAAGCAGATCACGCTCAAGTCCTTCGATATTTTTCGGCAGGGCAAACTCAACGAGTGCCTTTCTTCTTTCGGCAGTTTCTGCTTCTACATACTTGTCGCCGTAAACATCTGCAAAGGCCTTTGCATGGTCGATTATATCCTGACCATGGTAGGAATCCTCAGGCAGCTCATAGCCCTCTTTATAAAGCTGCATATAGCGTATATCGAGTGACAGACCGAATTTTTCGATCTGGTTTCCTGCATCGTTAACGTAGAATTCCCTTGATACCTCATATCCGGCTGCATCAAGTACACTTGCAAGACTGTCGCCTATAGCGCCGCCTCTTGCGTT
>CACYDC010000124.1 GCA_902773025.1 uncultured Ruminococcus sp. | reverse complement strand
TTTTTTAATTATCTTTAATTTTTTTTAATTTATTTTTTTCTAAATCATTATATGCTATACATTGACAAAAATGAACTATAATGATATATTTTAAATATACTTTTTTTAATTGGTGAATACTATGAAAATCGCTGTATCATACAATACCGATAATAATACTATAAACGGCTTTTTAAGCACTTCACACTTTCTTGTTTTTCAAACAAATTACAATAGTATAGTTTCCTCTGAAGTAGTGAGCACCATGAAGGGCGATATTGACCTTACTATCGGAATGCTTGGACTATTTGAAACAGACGCTGTTATTTGTAATGAAATTGACCAGGAAGCTGTACAACTGCTTGAAGATGAAGGAATAGTGTTTTATTCAGGAATAACCGGTAACCCTGATCAGGCTGTCAGTCGTCTTTTAAATGGTACATTAAAAGCTTTGCTTTCAACTAGCAAAGGCAAGCCGTCGGCTTGCTGACATTAATAAGCTTTACGGTTTAAACCTATTTTTCAATATAATATGTTTTCACCTGTATAATTCTTAACGCCCTGCATACTGACTTTGCAGGGCGTTATTTTTTTCCTTATTTTCTAAATCAAATGCTATCTGAGTATTTAACCTGAAAATATCCCCGACACTTTTCACGAAATGTCGGGGATACATCATTTAATTATGATTAGCAGAACAAATCACCATTAATCAATCGTAAGAATAAGTAGGTTCTTTGAACTTGCCCTTTTCGCTTCTATCCTCAGAAACATTATCCTTATATCTTACGTATTTTCTCTTAACCCAGTAATTCCTATCGCATAGATCTGCAATATAATCTGTTCTATTCTTAGGCCTTGAGATTATATAGGAACCTGCACGAATAGTGAATGACTGAACTTCGCCAAACGAATCTGCATACTTGATACGACAGTCAGTAAGGAAAGTTACCTCCATTTCATCTGCGTCATCTCTGGTCCCGAGATAAATATGCTTATCATAGAAGTTTGTAACATCAACGTCACCTGAGAATGCAAACTTAAGTGAACTTGCCTTGAACTCAATATCATTATCTACATACAGAGTACCATTGCCTGAATAACGGAAATAGAATCCGCCATTCAACAGGTATCCCATCTTTCTGCCTTCAGCAAACGATCCGCTATTAACATCCATGTTTACAGTTGAACCTGAAGAATGCTGTCCTACAACGATAGAATCATCTTCAACCCAGCCATTAAGCTCTGCTGCATTCTTTCCTTCAGGATACAAACCATAATTTGTCGGTGTTGTGAAATATGCTTTAGCTTCTTCACTGTAAAGATTCAAACTTGGTCTCCAACCTATTTCACTGATCTGCTTATATCTGAGCGGTCCCTTATCGCCGGTCTTGGTTTTATCAAACGTATAAGCACCTGCTTTGATAGTGTAGCTAACACCATTGCCTGATACAACACAATCATGCTGGAAGTTGAGCGTAGTATTCTTATACTTTCCGCTCTGAGCATCTGTTTCATTATAGAACACAGGCATTACTTCCTTTACGTTCTTACGCTTCGGGCTCAGATTGTATACACTCTTTGACTCATATGCTTCGTTGATCTCTGTGTCGGAAATAATGTAATAATCACCAACTGCATTTGCAACCCAGTATGATGTATCTGTTTCTCTTTCATCTGTTACCGGCTGATGCACAAAAATATGTGAACCATCGAGCATAGATATTGCATCCTTTGAAAGACATGCTATTTCATTGCCGTTCGGCATATGGAATACGAACTGAACATTGTAGATACATCCGTTCTCATCTTCCGGCGCAATCAGAACTGTCCACTGATCATCAACAGTCTTACGATTAACTGTCTTAGTTTCAAATTTGCTTGCATCTTCTGAAAGCTTATATCTTACCTCAACTGTTGCACCCTGATCTGTATACTCTTCTGTATCAAAGAGAATAAGCTGTACCTTATCATCAGTTGAAATCTTGATATTCTTAATAGCTGTTTCAAGCTCAGTATTCAATCTTTCAACCTCATCGATCGAACCGTTTACATACTTTTCAACAGCCTGATCGTATTTGGTAGTAAGTGCTCTGATTGAGCCTGCTTCATAAAGATCCGCATCAGCCTGACCGCCATGGATAAATTCAGGATAATGTCTTCCTTCATCAATAAAGCCTCTTGCAATTGCAAGGTTAGAATACAGATTCTTATACGCTGCAGTATAACGGCCAATTACATCCGCTGTCAGACTTCCTATAATCGGTTTACCCTTATTATCGAAATGATCTCTTACGATATTATTATACAATGCACTTGCATATCTGTAAGAACCGTCTGATCTATTCTTGATTGTACCATCAGGATTATACTCTTTTACAATTACATCACCGTAGTACATACCCTGAGCAACATAAAGCTGTCTGTTGATATATACATCATTCGGTACATAGTTATTCCAAGCATATCCGTCGTTCAAAGTCGGAGCAAACTGGATCAGGTCATTACCCTGAAGTGATGTTCTATAGGATTCTGTAGAACCGTTATCGTATTCGATCTCGAATACGAGGAATGGAGTCTTTGCAGGAATATCTGCATAAAGCTGCCCATCATGATTATCTGACATATCCATTACATTGGCTCCGCCAACACCAGATGCTGTAACCTTTACATTAGTAACAGCAGGACTTCCGGAAGGCTTCTTAAAGTATATTCTCTGGATATCCTCAATCTGAACATTGTCAGGACTCTGTGTATAAACTGTAACATTGTTAAGCATACCATGATCAGGTACGATATCATTCATTACAGTCCATACATTACCATATACATCATGAATCTGTGGGGTGTAGAATCTAGTATCTGTCTCATAATCATCATCATACCATTTCTTATCACCAACTGTATCAGGATCAAATCTCAATCCATGGAGCTGGTAAGTGTAGGTATCAGTCTGATCTACAGGAATCTTATATTCAAACCAGTCATACATAAGGGTAAGGTTACAGTCACCTACACGACCCATACTTCCCTTATTGCCGCCTGCACCACCGAACTGATTATCAAGTGTAATTGCTGTTCCGTTACTTGATTTGAAATCTGAAGTTATACTCTGAGTATGTGTATGGTAGTAGGTACCATATGTCTCATAGTACGATGCATTTTCAATTCTGATCTTCGAACCTCCGACAAACGCCATCCTCAGATTTGTTGCTGTCATTTTTGACTTGTCGATCTTCTTCTGAGTATAGGTGTAATATCTCGGCTCGTCATATCTCTTACATCTGTAAAGATATGTTGCTTTATGAGCATAGTATCTACCGTAATTATTGTAATAATATGCTCTGTCTTCAGTATAAACTGCGCTATTGCTCTTCCACTCAAGATATCTGTCGTAGCTCCAGTCTTTATGAATCTCATCATACTTTGCACCGGCTTGATTTGCAAGCATACCTACATAGTGTGTTGCACTACTAAACGTACTGTTCTTATGAATTGCTCCACTAAGTACGTCATTATCAATTACCGTATATAAGCAGCAGTGACCCTGTCTGCCGATACCGTAGTTACATACAGCATAATCATAGTAGTATTTCGTACTGCCTGATGAATTATATCTCAAACTATCGGTACGATCGAAGTATATGTTATTTTTGTCACTCGGGTTACCGCCATGTTTCTGGTTGTGTGAATCCTTGATTACGCAGCCTCTTGCAGATGCAGATACTACAACATAGTATATACTGGAGTCTTCAAGACGTGTTGCCGGCCAACCAGGATTAGGACCGTTAAGCGGAAGTCCATTATTATCCCAAACATATACATACGGAGTTCCTATATCTCTGAGATAATCATTATCTGTGTCGATCCAGATAACAGTTGAACCCCAGTTCTTTGTAGGTTCGCCGCCTATACCGGACTGACCGAAGTAGTCAAATTTTGCATTTGCCAGTTCCTCATCATCATTAACTGATACTGAAAGGGGAGCTGTCAGCAGATCATCAGCAAGTTTTGCTGAAACTATTCCGCTAACTGAATTTGCCGCAGAACCTGAACCTGATTTTGCTGTCTTTGAAGTATACTTCGGAAGAATTGATCTGACTGATGTAGAAACTACATCCTCACTTACAAACGTAGCGCTTGTATATGCTCCGTTAAATGCATTATTAGCGTAGTATGTCAGATTAAGCTCACCGGCTCTGGTAATATTCATTGCACCGGTTTCCATCAGTTTCTCAATGCCATCCATATATTTTCTGACAACACGGAAATTGCTACCTTCTACATACGGACCCTCGTAAACATAACTTGTTCCCTCAAGTCTTGCCTGAACCGGGTCACCGCCGTTGATCTTTACTCCTACATAAGTAGTGTCATCGCCTGCTATATCCCAACCATTGTAGGGAATATTGATCCTTACGATCGGATTAGCAGTTTTTGTTGCTTCATTATACTGAACAACCTGCTCACCTATCTGAGTATTTACAGGATTTGTATATACATACTCTCCTGTTTCGCTGTCATAGCTTGTAAGGCGGAATGTCTGCTTAGCTGATTCGCTTGTGTTATACATGAATCTAACTACCTGATAATCGCCTTCCTGTCTTGACGGATAGCTATTAACCGTTCCGTCAGGTTCAGTTACAGCAGCAGTAAGTCCTGCAGGACCTTCTACGAAGAGTATTGCCGGCTTTCCTCGTTTAAAGGAAATATCTGTATACTCTACTTCTTGTTCAGTAGTTGTTACTGTACCCTTTGTAACCGTTCTCTTACCCTTTATGAGTGAATCAAGTTCAAACATAACGCCATCTTTTGTGGATGTTATCTTTATAGGCTCAAGTGAATCGAACGGAAGCTCTGTTGAGCTTACGATTGTATATTTGCCTGTTGACGGATCCTTTGGTCCAAGCTCATTCTGTATTGTATTTACATAGAATGATACCTGATTGAAGTTTATAGCATTCTCCATGTTAAGGTCGATGTATGCGAGGTTCTGACCATCAATGAAGTTAAAGCTTCTTACACCATATGATGCGCCTGTTGCCTTACCATTATAGTAAGTACTCATTGTAAATGATTTAATCTCATATGCATTAGTTGCTGATACGAAATTACCATTTTCATCCTTGTATCCGTTATATGTTGTACCAATATTCAGACCCTTTATCCAGATTCTGAAATAACCCTGGGATTCAAGCTTATCCATACTGTCGGCCGGCTTGTTGATAGTAAATGCTGCAAGCGCTGCCTTGAGGTTCTCAACCTCTGCGTCTACCTTCTCCTGAGTTGCCTCAAGATCTCTGTAGAGTTTCTTTGCCTGCTTAACTGCATTATTAAGTGCAACCTTTGATTTCTCTGTACAGTTGACATTTGCCGTGATCTTTGCATTTGCCTCATTAACAAGTGCCACAAGCTCTGTTGTATCAATACTTACATCCGGATTAGAAACTACGTTTTCATACGCTGCCTGAAGATTTGTTCTTGCCTCATAGATCTTCTCATTTGTCGGACCATTATAGTATACGTTATTAGCTTCAGCCCAGACTGTCTTTAGGTTCTCACGAGGTTCTTCCTTATATCTCTTGTCTTCTCTATAAGGCTTAGACTCGTCAAGAAGTGTCTTCAAGTCTTGTTTATCCAGACGGCACATTTCAAGATCATCAAATCCTGCTTTGAGTTCGTCATACATATCATATACATCTGTAGTTGTATATGTCGTACCACTCTGATCAAGAATCTCGCCGCTGTCTACCTTTGCCTTGATTCTCTTGTACTCTCTTGAATCATCAACAAAAGCTCCGAACCTTGTCACGTCATAAATTTTTTCCTTTTGCTCCTGCTTCTTTACGGCTGCATCAACTTCACCAAGAAGTTTTGTAAGCTTCGCATATGCAGCAGAATCAACTGCTTTTGTTCTGAGCGCGCCAAGAGCTGCCTTAAGGTCAGCTATCTTCTGCTTATACTCAGCTTCTGCGCTTGAAGGAGTTTTTGTATCATCATTATACAAGGTTGTTGCTTCTGTCAGAACAGCTGTAAGATTATTGAAGCTGCTGTCTTCATAGTCAACGCCTCTGTAATCAACCTTTATCTTATTGATAAGCTCACCAAGTTCTCTCTTACTTGAAGATGAAACATCCTGGCTAAAGTAATCAATACGCGGCGCAATAGCAGTACCGATATCACTGGACTTAACATATATAGTCGAATAAGACTTCATATCAAGACCGATCTGTCTGCACGCTCTTGCTTCTGTCATATATGAAGCGATTGTATTCTTAGCTGTATCTGCTACGATATATGCCTCATCATCTGAACTCGGTGACACCGGAACAGCACTGCTGTATTCGTTGCCATCCTTATCATAGTAGGTAAGCTTGATATCGAATTTTTTACCTGTTGCGATATTTGCTACCCACCAGCCCTGGCCTTCATACTGCATCTGAGCCTGCTTGGTTGAGTCTGCTCCGTAGAAGTATTCATTACCGCTTGTACGGCCAAGTTTGCCTCCATGGAACTGAGCATTCCATGATTCCTCAAGGTTCTCAGGCTTATAATAGCTGTCGTTAGCTGCTGACTGGAAGCTCTCGAATGATGTATCATCATCATACAGCGAAGAACCCTGAAGTCTTACGCCGTTGATCTTCGGTTTATTAGCAGGCACTGTAAGCCCCTCATCGCCGTCACCTACACCTTTAACTTTAAAGTGAACAGCTGTCTTACGGTTCTTTACGTAAACGAGCATTCTGTCCTGGAGTGTTTCGATACCATTCCAGTCGCTGCCCGGTCTGTAAAGCATTCCAGGTTTAAGGAATTCTAAGTAAATGTTTTTATCATCTGCATTAAGATACCACAGATGGAACATCTCACTTGTCTGCGTTTCAGGACGCCACTCACCGTTATTACCGTTAAGAGTTGCACCCTTTTGTGTTACGATCATGTTAAAATAGTTAACCTGACCATTCTTTACGTAATAAGTAGCATCATACCATCCATTGCCCTTCGGCTCAAAATATGATGCAGGACCATTTCTAAGGTCATCGGCATTTTTAGAGTTTACATTCCATACGCCTACAGGCTCAATACTGTTACTGCTTGTTTGGTTCATATTGAATGCCTGTTTGAGGTTGCGAGGTGCTTTGACAAGATCAGATGTATTATCACCCTGTACCGAACGTATATAGTAGTGATAATCTGAATTGTTGTCGTAGTCCTTATATCCGGCTTCAAGACCATACGCATTCTTTGAAAGCTCATACATACGCGCGGCATCATTGTAAGTCCAGATATAGAAGAACGGTGTCCATTCCTGTCCGGGATACTGTCTGATATGAAGACTGATTGCATCCTGCGGAGCATTACTGATAGGAGAGCCGTCAATATTAACGTCTATTGTAGGGTTTGTGAGCAGCGGCACCTGATCCATGTTATTCAATGGAAAAGTTGCATTAAGATGAGTAGCAATTTTTTTCTTGCCGAAAGCATCAGTTGTCATTGCATAAGCTCTGAGCTTAAGGCTTCCGCCGTCATTAGCATTTTCCTCATCTTCCAGATACTCCGCTACGACATAGGTCGTATATTCCTCGGCTGCTGCCAAAGAATCAACCAGTTTAGCTCCTTTTGACGTTGTACCTCCTTCCAAATCCTTCATAACCATGTACTCTTTTCCGTTCTCGTCGTCTTCTCCGATAGCGGAAACATCTGGTACGCATTCGCTGTCACTGTAATATGCAAGAGCATATTCCAATGCACTCCGGGCATTAAGGTATGCCTGTCGTTCGTTCACGCTGCTGCTGGTATTTGTAATACTGTTCAGCGCGATCCCGATCAGCGAAGCGGAAAGGATAGCGAGTACCGTGGTTATTGCCATAGCAACGGGCAATGATATGCCTCGTTTGCTTTTCAGCTTTTCTGATAACATAGCAACAACTTCCTTTCCTTAAAAATTAAGCTATTAATGGGTGTTGTCATCAGCGGATCTTCGCAGCCCTCGACAAGCATACGAAGACACACTAATCTACTATCGGTATCATTATATTACATCCTCCTGATTAATTCAAGGAAAAAATTACTTTTCGTATAAATACTCAATATTGTAAAATTAGCTTTATGCAAAATAGACAATTAATACAAATTGAATAAAAATCATTTTTCATGAAGGAATAATCTGTAATTCATATATCTTTTATATATTATTAATGTATAGAAAATTCAGTGATACCCTGGTGGATTATATTTCTGTTATAGAATAAATATGTTTAAAGGTTTGCTTTAACACTTTCACATTTTGAATATTTGTGACGAAAATGGTGTGTAAAGTAATATGCTTTATATACTTATAGTATTATTTTTTAATCCTATACACCTCGAAAAATAACAAAATTTCAATTCTATGTTCACTGATAACATCATTGTATATTATATGTGACCGCAATCTGTTTTTTGCTCTAATATGTGAATATGTGTTAACTTCAGATAAAATCAGCATTGCCAGATGTGTTAAGAAAATTCCTTTACACATCTGGCATTTTTGAAATAATATGTTATTCTGTTTATTGATTATTTGTTTCAAAATATACATAGAATTACGTGAATATTTAATACAAAGTATAATTCTTATAATATTATGTTTTTTAATACTATCAAAACTTTCATATTATTCTTCATAAAAGCTTTTCACGAAGCATTAATAAAAGCTTCTTTTCACGTCTTGAAATCTGAACCTGAGTCATCCCGAGATGCTTTGCTGTTTCAGCTTGAGTTTTTCTTTTAAAAAAACGAAGATATATCAGCTGTCTGTCCGCATCAGGCAGTTTTTTTAGTTCTTCCCTGAGGGACATTAGCTCTGTGATTTTTTCATCAGGTGCTGATACCGGAATATCTGTCTGGCTTTCACCGTCCTCTCCGGATATTGTCAATGATACAGGCGGAGCGGAAGCTGTTAATGCTTCGGTTATCTGCTCGACCGATACACCCATTTTTTCTGATAATTCACTTACTGTCGGTTCTCTGCCATGTATTTTGACAAACACATCTGTTTCACGGCTTATTTTTAATCCGAGTTCTTTCAGACTGCGTGAAACCTTTACTGCTCCTCCGTCACGGAACATTCTTTTAATCTCACCGATTATTACCGGTACAGCATATGTAGAAAAACGGTATCCTAACTGTGGGTCAAATTTATCAGCCGCTTTTATCAGTCCGATGCATCCTGCCTGATACAAATCATCATATTCTATCCCCCGCCCCTTGAAACGACCTGCACATACATGAACAAGCCCCAGGTTTTCACTTACAGTTATTTCACGTTCAACCATTGCTCAACCTCAGACTAAGATGCTTAGTCAGCGTTACTGTCGTTCCATGTCCGACCGATGAACGTACCTTAACAGAATCCGTAAAACTCTGCATCACTGAAAAACCCAGTCCTGAACGTTCCTGATCCGGTGCAGTCGTATACAAAGGTTCCATTGCCCTGTCTATATCTTCAATACCGCATCCCTTATCTCTTATCCTTATTATAACAATATTTCCCTGTGCAATCTGGACCTTTATAAATATTTTTCCAATCTCATCGCGGTATGCATGTACAACACAGTTTGTGACAGCCTCGGATACAGCTGTACGTATTTCATTAAGTTCTCCAACCGTAGGATCAAGCTGCGCTAAAAACGCCGCTGCTGCAGAACGTGCAAATCCCTCATTAGCTGAACGGCTGTCGAAGCTTAATGACATTTCATTCAATATTTTCATCTGAATATTTACTCCTTTCCAATACATTCAGACATCCCAGTCCTGACAATTCCATAATTCTCCTTAGTGTCGGAGGTATACTAACTACCCTGATACTACCGCCGTATAGCTGCATCATTCTGTACCTGCCCATTATTAACCCAATACCAGAACTATCCATAAAATTTACTGCTGAAAAATTCAGCAACAATCTTGCGGGCTTCTTCTCCTGTATCAGAGCATCCGTATACTCTCTTATACTTCTTGCATTATGATGATCTATTTCTCCTGAAAGATATACTATCAGCTCATTTTCATTATAGGATGTTTTCGGCAGCATTTTCATCACCTCCCGTATACAGCAATGTTAAACCGCCGTCTTATTTATTGGGGCTGCCGCTCCAAACCCCTGCCCGTTGCTGCGCGCCCCTGACCCCCCGCAGGAGGAAACCTCCCTGCGCCTTATTTTTCTGACTCGATTTTGTCTATCCTTGTATTGAATAACAATACTGATCGTCACTGCATATTTTTATACTGATATCCGATAGAAATCAGACTTTGATTTGCGAGGATATTTTTCGCAAGACAAGGCAGAGGACGCCGCTTGGCTGACGCCAAGCAAGGACGATAACGAAGTATTGCGGAAAATAAACCGTAAAGGCTGTCTATTTTTTATCGGATATTAGTATTAATATACACCGTCCGCAAAAAGAATCTTGCCGTAATTAGTCATAAACAAAAAAAGTCGGTCCCTGAAAGCTATAACCTTCAGAAACCGACTTTTTTATTGTATCAGCATTGATCATCCTTCGGCAGTTTTTTTATGCCGAACATTTTGCGAAGGAAAAAACTCCAGAATTTCGGATTGTCCACTACAACGATTTTCATAAGAATACCTCCCATTAATGCTGATACATTATCGTATCAATAACGCTTCATACAGCTGCAGCTCACAAAAGACATCACTGCCAGAAGCACCGCTGCTACAACTGCTGTCCAACAGCCCGGCAGTATCAAGCCTGCAAGCATTCCTAAACTGAATGCCTGCATATTTCCGTTTCTCAGACACCTTTTCATATTGATCAACCTGTCCCGTTTTCATATTTCAAGGCTCTGCAGCCGCCTTACAATACCATAATATACATCTAAAAAAAAAACGTTACAGTCTTATCAGTTTTTTAATTACTGTATATAAAATAAATCGAACATCCTGAATGTACAGTTATTTCCGCTTTATCGGACTTTATTCTGTTACTGACACCTACAGGATATTCGGATCTCAATACACCCCTGTCAAGTCCGTATTCAAATCCATCCAGACTGACAGTACATTCCATACAACCAAAAGGAAATATGCCAAAACCGCATTCGTTTTTACCTTCAATGACAACATTTCCTTCCTTCTGAACACGTACCTCTGTTGAGTTTCCGATAATACGTCCTTTGGCACCATGTTCTTCTATATATCTTAGTACACAGTAATTTGCAAAAGTATGGTCTTCCCTTCCGCCCGATACAGCGCATAAAACAAAATCATTGTAACCGCGGTCCATACATTCCCTGACTGCGAATAAAATATCTGTATCATCCTTTTTCACCGGCAAAGAAATAATCTCACCGTCAAAGCTGGCAGGCTTTTCACACGAATCAAAATCTCCCACGACAAGATCCGGCTTTACCCCGATCATCATTGCAAAAAGATACCCTCCGTCTGCACATACTATATAATCGCTTTCCAGCAGAATTCTTTTTATTTCGTTTACATCTGTTTCCGGTGATGAACCTATGATCAAACATCTTTTCCCGGCCATTTTTTCAGCTCCGATCCGTATTTCTATTTTTTCCAATCTGGAATTTTCCTGACCTCTTCATACATTATTTTATAGCTGTTATGTCTTGAAACAGGAATAATACCATCATCCACTGCAGAAATTATAGCGCAGCCCTTTTCACAAATATGAGAACACCCTGTAAACATACACTGTCCGATATATTCAGAAAATTCGAGAAAACATCCTGCTATATCATTTTTTCTTATCAGCTCGTATCGTTCTATATCAACTGTTGAAAATCCTGGAGTATCCGCCACATATCCGCCTGCTATCTTATAGAGTTCACTATGGCGTGTTGTATGTCTGCCTCTGCCAAGCTTACGGCTTATTTCAGCCGTTGCTATGTCAAGCTCAGGAAAAAGTGAATTCAGCAATGAGGATTTTCCGACTCCGGTATTTCCGGTAAAAGCCGATACATTCCCCTGAAGCAAGGAAATAAGGGTATCCTTATCGTTCTCATTTTTTATGCTGTATTCATAACAGCTTATACCTGCCGAGCGGTAAATATCTGTCAATCTGCTGCAATCGGCAAGATCGGTTTTTGTAAATACAACTATCGGTTCAATACCCTTATTTACAGCAACTGCGCATATTTTATCAATTATCAGAGTATTCGGTGAAGGTTCTGATACTGATGACACTATAAACAGCCTGTCAAGATTCGCAAGCGGAGGTCTGACAATACTGTTTTTTCTTGGCAGAATCTCCTCGACCTCTGCCTTACATTCATCGTGCAGGCTTATCAAAGCGTGATCACCCACGCACGGATTTATACCCTTTTTTCTGAAAATACCCCTTGCTTTACATTCATATACAACGTCAGCGGCTTCAACATAGTAGAAGCCGCTGACTGCTTTAACGATCAGTCCTGTTAATTTTTCCATAATTCACCATCAGAACAACATCAGATATTCAGGATCAAAGCTTAATGAACCGTACATATTTACCGGAGCCTCAACGGAG
>CACYDC010000123.1 GCA_902773025.1 uncultured Ruminococcus sp. | reverse complement strand
CCCAAGAACATTTTAGGCAAAACAGTTTCATGGCGCACATCCGACTCGAAGATTCTGACAGTTGACAAAAACGGCAATGTAAAAGCAGTAGGCACAGGTACAGCATGGATAACAGCCTATATTCCCGGAAACAGTGAGTTTTCTGCCTCCTGCAAGATCACCGTCAAGAATGCCCCCTCAAAGATCACTCTTACAAAGGGTATACTTACCATCGGTGTCGGTGAGAAATACACCCTCGGCGCATCCGTGAATGACGGCGCTGCGGCCGCAAAGAGAACCTATCGCACAAGCAACAGCTCTGTCGTAAAAATGACAAGAACCGACTGGAACGGTGTGTTTGTAGGACAAAAGCCGGGTATCGCTTATGTTACTGTAAAAACATATAACGGCAAAGAATCAACATGTAAGGTAACAGTAAAGGCTGCGCCTTCAAGCGTGACAATAAGCAAAAAGAACCTTACAATGAAGGTCGGCCAGACAGCAACACTCAGCTGCTCTGTACCTTCAAACGCAGGCTGCGCAACAAGAACCTTCCGCACAAGCAACGCTTCTGTAGTAAAAATGACAAAAACAAACTGGACAGGCTCTTTCAAGGCAATGAAGCCCGGTGTGGCTTATGTAACAGTAAAAACATACAACGGCAAGGAATCAACCTGTAAGGTGACGGTAACAAAGTAATAAAAATTAGCAGTACAGACAGTTGGGCTGTTTGTACTGCTATCTTCATTTGTGCATAAAGTATAATTTTTCTTTTTCTTTATAATCGATTCGCTAAAATACAATAAATTTTAATAAACTCTTGCTTAAATCTATGAATAGTTGTATAATATCAATGTACTGTGTTATTTTTTTATCATAGCTGTGTACGGTTAAGTCACTTGATTTGCCTTGCGGCTCTGATATATAGCGCCGGATATGAAAAATGCCCGGTGTATCATCGGAAGGAGTAATAAAAATGGAAAAAACAGAACTTCTTTATGAGGGAAAAGCAAAAAAAGTCTATGCAACAGAAAATGCTGACTTCTGCGTTGTTGAGTATAAGGACGATGCAACAGCTTTCAACGGCCTTAAAAAGGGTACAATTACAGGCAAGGGTGTTGTGAATAACAGAATGTCTGACTTTATGTTCAGACTCCTGGAAGAAAAAGGTATCAAGACTCATTACGTTGAGGAGCTTAACGACCGCGAAACTTTGGTTAAAAAAGTAAAGATCGTTCCGCTTGAGGTTATCATACGTAATAAAGCGGCCGGCTCAATGGCAAAACGCCTCGGCCTTGAGGAAGGTACCGAGCTTAAGACAACCGTACTTGAGTTTTCTTATAAGGATGACGCTCTGGGCGATCCGCTTATCAATTCATACCATGCGGTCGCTATCGGCGCAGCAACATGGGAGGATATCGATACTATCAGCAAAATGGCTCTCGATATCAACAAGTATATGATAGAGTTTTTCGCAAGTGTAGGCGTGGAACTGATCGACTTCAAGCTTGAATTTGGTAAGACTTCTGACGGAGAAATTGTCCTCGCTGATGAGATCTCACCGGATACATGCCGCTTCTGGGATATCAAAACACATGAAAAACTCGATAAGGATCGTTTCCGCCGTGATCTCGGCGGTGTAGAAGAAGCTTATGCCGAAATGATGAAAAGGATCGGTCTTGGCTGATATTTGATATGCTCTGAATTACTATTATTAATGAATAGACTGATGTGAATTCGTGTCGGCGTTTGTTGTGCGCAGCGGGTGAGGGATGAATGATGACTCCTCACTCCTCACTCCAGACTCCACACTAAAATATGGGGTGGATTTTTTGAGTATTGATCCAAAGGAATTTTTTTCGGAAGAACTGCATGAGGAATGCGGTGTTTTCGGAATATACGGAAACGACAGACTGTCACCGGCATATGCATGCTATAACGGACTTCTTGCGCTTCAGCACAGAGGTCAGGAAAGCTGCGGCATAGCTGTAAATGATAGGGGTGTTATATCCGGACATAAAAATATGGGACTGGTAAGCGAGGTATTCAATAACGAAGTTCTTGATTCGCTGAGCGGTCAGATGGCAATAGCTCATGTCAGGTATTCTACAGCAGGCGGCAGTGTGCGTGAAAACTCACAGCCGCTTGTTATGCGTTATGT
>CACYDC010000122.1 GCA_902773025.1 uncultured Ruminococcus sp. | reverse complement strand
TGAAATTGATTTAATAATGTATAAAAGTTTCTAATATACTTGAGGCATTTTGTATTAATAATAGAAAAAATTTTAATTCTAAAATAGAATATTAAGTGTCGTAGGATGTAATATCATTGAATTGTACAAGTAGAAGAGTAATAAAAGAAAGAAAAATGGAGGACCTTGAATATGACCTTCGATCAGACTATCATTATGCAGATCATCCTTGCATTAGGCGGTCTTGGATTGTTTTTATACGGTATGAGACTTATGGGTGAAGGACTTGAGCTTGCTGCAGGAGCAAATCTTCGTACGCTTCTTGAGAAGCTTACTACAAACCGATTTTTAGGTGCGATTGTCGGAATAGTTGTAACAGCAATAATTCAAAGTTCAACGGCAGTTTCAGTAATGTGTGTAGGCTTTGTAAACGCATCAATTATGAATTTAAGTCAGGCAATGGGAGTTATAATGGGCGCAACGATCGGTACAACCGTGACCAGTGTACTGTTATCAATACAGATTTCTGATTATGCTCCATTGGCAATATTCTTCGGCGCATTTATGGTTGTGCTTAGTAAAAAGAATAATACAAAATATTTCGGACAGATAATCGCGGGTTTCGGAATACTATTTTTCGGAATGACAACGATGAGTGATAATCTTAAGCCTCTTGCTTCGTCTGAGGGTTTCTCAAAGATAATCACATCAGTAAGTAACCCGTTTATAGGAATTATTTTCGGAATAATATTTGCGGCAGTGATACAAAGTTCATCAGCAGCAGTTGGTGTGCTTCAGGCTTTAGGTGCAGCAGGAGCGCTTACACTTCCGAATGCAGTGTATATGGTTTACGGAATTCACATCGGTGCCTGTGTAACGGCAGTTATATCATCAATAGGTGCAACTAAAGCAGCAAAGAGAACAGCTGTATCATATGTTTTGTTTACAACCTTCGGAACAATGATTTTCACACTTTTGTCAATGCTTACGCCGTTTAACTCGTTTATTGAAACGACAACAAGCAGCGTACCTCTGCAAATATCTCTTGCGCATATTATATCGAGTATTATTGCGACATTAATCCTTCTTCCACTTGAGGGGGCAATAATCAAACTTGCGTGTATATTGGTTCCCGGTGAAGAAGAAGTTGAACTTGAAGCAAGCAGACTGAAATTTGTGGATGAGCGTATGCTCAAGACTCCGCCGTTTGCTGTATCACAGATCACAAAGGAAATCGAGAGAATGGGTAAGCTTGCAAAGAAGAACTTTGAGAGATCTATGAAAGCATTTACGGAGCAGGATGAGAAGCTTATTGCTGAGGTTGAAGCAAACGAAGAAGTAATTGACTATCTGAATATGGCAATAACGAATTATCTTGTAAAGCTGAACGGTCTGAATCTTGAGGATAGTGACCGATTGAAGATCGGCTCGTATTATCATGTTGTAAGTGATATGGAGCGTATAGGAGATCATGCTGAAAACATCTGTGAGCTTGCGCAGAATCTGATACGCAAAGAAGAAACATTCAGCGAAAATGCGCTTGAAGAAGTCAAAAAGATGGAAACACTTGTAATAAGCATAATTGATGATTCTTTGATGATGTTCAAGAAGAGTCACATAGATCCTAAGCTGATAGATCTTGTCAGCGTAACAGAGCAGGAAATAGATGACAAGACAGCCGAGTACAAGGATAATCATATTGAGCGGCTAAGTCAGGGAACGTGCAATGCCACAGTCGGAACACTGTTTATGGAGTTGTTGACAAATCTGGAGAGAATTGCGGATCACAGTACTAACATAGCGTTTTCAATGTATCCTAAAAAGGCTAAAATTCCCGCGCGCATTATGATAAAATAAGATCATAATGAAAACCCCTTCCTCTGATGAAAAAGTCAAAGGAAGGGGTTAAATTTAATTCATGCGCATTACATTGAATGTTTTTTCTTTTGAGAGTCAGCGGTCGTGCTGTCGGGTTGTATAATATGAAATGGGAATCTTGGTTCATCATCAGTTGGCATAAAATGAGGAGAATTGATATAACGGTACATTTTTTTATTTATTTCAAAATTATTTTTACAATCCCTGAAGTTTTTAGTAATGACATGAAGCCTCAAAATAGAATAGATATTAATAAGCTCCATTTTTTTTGATATATGTTTTATTGCCCTTTTGAATTTCTGATATTCATTCCTGTTTTGAATATAATTCCTGCACATGAGTATTGAAAGCATAAGATCATCAATTTTTTTTGAATTCATAGTTGCAAGAATACTGCCGGGACGTTTAACGTAATAATACAGAAAACGATCGCTGACAGCAACCTTATTGGAATGAAAAATAAGCTTAGGGGAAGTAGCGATATCCTCGAAATACATTGAAGGATATTTAATATTATTATCAGAAAACAGACTGCGTCTGTACATTTTATTCCAGGCATAGCTGTGCAGAAGTTTATCCGTCAGAATAAGGTTCATGGCATTATCCCTTGAGAGAACGCCCTTTTTAGGGTTAAATGAGGGGACAAATACGCCAAAGCGAACAAAAGCATGCCAGAATCTGCAGTATGACATATCCGCATTATTACGCACACATTCGCTGTAAAGGACTTTCAGATAATCCCTATGTACATAGTCGTCGCTATCGACAAAAACGACGAATTCGCCCTTAGCTCTATCGAGGCCAAAGTTTCTTGCATCAGACAGACCGCCGTTTGGTTTATTAAAAATAATAAAGCGTTTATCTTTATCAGCAAATTTTTCAGCAATTTTCATACTGTTATCAGGAGTGCCGTCATTGATCAGCAAAACCTCAAAATCCTTGAAAGATTGCTTTACAAGAGAAAAAAGACATTTAGCCAGATATTTTTCTACGTTATAAATAGGAACAATGACTGACACTTTAGGATTTGACACAGATAATCACCCCAGAATTAATTTACTGAATCTGTACGGATCAGTTTTTTTAGTTGGTCAACAGGAAGCTTGCAGCATTTGACAACTCTTTTCATTCCGGAAATAGAATTGACAAAGACATTTTTGTCGAGAGATTTATTTGCCTGCATACACAGAAGCGGCACAGAAAAGAAGACATGCAGAATATGTCTGTTAAAAGGTTTTTTAACTTTCTTATAGATATTTCTTTCAGAAAGATATTCTCGAACTAAAGGAATGGTATTAATATAGTCGTTGATTCTTGTTTTTGACATAGAAACCTCTATATACTTAGAAAAAGCGCGGGTATATATATAACCGCAATAATTAATGGTAACTATTCTTTTTGCATGACAGAACAGCTGAGAACAAATAACGATATCCTCATAAAACATCTTAGTCATTTCGATATTGTTATCAGTAAACAAAGAGGCTCTCCAGAGTTTATTCCATACATAGAAGCGCATATTACGGTCATTAAGAAGCTCCTTCATACCACTAATCGGGTCATAGAGTCTGTTATGTTGAAGAAATGAGCCGGATCTTTTAATTTTATTCTTATTTACGTAATACAGACAGAAATTACATACTGCAACATCAGCATCAAAGCGGGTTATAGCGCGGTAAAGGTTCTCAAGAAATTTAGGTCTGATCCTGTCATCGCTGTCGATAAAGGCTATATATTCACCTTTTGCTTTTTTGAGTCCGAAATTTCTTGCATCAGAAAGTCCGCCGTTAGTTTTATTGAAAATGGTGAAGCGTTTATCAGCATCAGCATATTTCTGAGCAATTTCCATACTGTTATCAGGAGTGCCGTCATTGATCAGAAGAACCTCAAAATCCTTAAAGGTTTGTTTTTGAATGGAGCTAAGACAGGCATCCAGATACTTTTCAACATTATATATCGGAACAATAACAGAAATCTTTGGGTTAGACATTTTAAACTATCCTTTCGATCAGCGTTAAAAACTATTTCAAAGTTGATTCAGCGGCAGACAAAATAGGATCATCAGTATCCTGTTTCTTTTTCAGCCAAGCAAAAGGTGCGGAGATAGCAATTGTACCATAGTATGTAATAGTTCTCCAGAGCAGGATAGCTGATTTAATAGTAATTTCGGTAAAATAAGCGCCAAAGAAAACGCTGAAGCAGTACTCTGCTGCGCCCGATCCGCCCGGCAGCGGGACAAGGCTTGATACCATGCTTACATAAGACTGTGCGCAAAGCATATCAAAAACATTGCATTTTATGCCGAATGAATTTGCTATACAGAATGGTACAAGGAACATAGCGGTCATTTGAATTGCAGTAATAACATAGACCTTGATCAGCAGTGGTTTGTTTTTATTCAGAGTTTTGTTGCTTTCGTGGAAGGAATTAAGTGTTTCTTCAACATCTTTTTTCTTTTGATCGACATTATGCAGGATATGAATTTTACCGAGCAAAGAAATAAAACCCTTCACAACTTTGAGAATCAGAGGTTTACAGAATGAAGCTAACAAAAGAATAACGATCATTATTACCTGAGCAGCGAAGCCAACGATTGACAGTACCCACATAGCCGGGTCAAGATGTTCAGAGAAGAATGAGAATCTTGCGACAACAGCGACGATACAATAGGCGACCATTGTAAACTGCCATACGAGGAATTTTTGTATTAAAGCAGAAGTCGAAATACTTGGTTTTACACCCATTCTTGAAAGAGCAAGTATCTGCATTGGCTGACCTCCTGAAGCGCTCGGAGTAACAGCGCAGAAAAACTGTCCTGTCATGGAGGCGACTATAGCCTTACCGATCGTCATATCAGGGACAGATTGTTTTATAAAAAGATAAATGACCATCATATCCAGGAAAATATTAAGTAAATGTACGAAAACAGCAGCAACAAGCCATACAACGTGTATTTCAAGACCGCTGTCGATCAGGTCGATAAAGCCGCCGTCTGAAAAAATAAAAAAAATAATCAGAAACAACGTAAGTGAAATAATAGTTATATTAAAAAGAAGTCCCCAAGGTATCCTGAATTTTTTTTCTTTTTTAGTTTCAGCTAATTCTTTATTTTCCATAATTCCTCCCGTTCATTGGCAACTGCTAATAAAAAACAGCAGATTACCCGGTACGTATCGTTAAAATATTCTTATACAAAAATTTTCAGACACACTTTTTTAACCATACATTTATATGATATCATTATTTTCTTTTCGGGTCAAGAGAGTTTAAGAAGAATAATATAATAAACTTAAATATAATTTATCTTCAAAGGTTTAGTACAAAAGACATACAAGGATTGCCGCCCTGCACAAAGGAAGATGTGCAGGGCGGCAGGGTTGTTTAGTCGTTATTTGACTTGCAATCGTATTAAGTTTGTCTGATCGTTTAATAAATCAGAGATTCAGGAACATATATAGTTCTTGTAATGAAATCGACAGCAGTTTTAAGTTTTTCGGACCGAGAATGAAGTTCACAGTCAGATTCTGCCATACGATATAGATAATCATATATTCTTACTTTTTCCTCAAAAGAGAGATCAGCATTTGTATCGTTGTAGGTATTGCAGCATGCGATAATAAACTCAGGCTCATAATCACTGTTATTGCAGACATCCTCACCGCTCAGATACTCATTATCGGAGTTCAGAACGCCGTAGCCGGCACGCTTTGTTATTTCAATAATTTTGTCCATTTTAGCCTGATCAGCCTTAGCGGAGGCAGCCATGTTTATTCTGCTGCTGATAATTTTTTCTCTCAGTTCGTCCTCGTTTATTACAGGAGGATTTTTGGCTTTATTCATCAGGGCATCATATTGTTTCGCATCTCCCTGATCCAGATAATACTGAGCCATGTCTGTATAATCTTTTTCCCAAGTTTCATTGCGTTCAATTCTCTGCTGAATTTCTTTATCGATACCTTCTTTATCGTATTCACCGTTTTTTGTTATTTCTTCGATGAACTGATCTCTCAGATCCAGCCATTCCTGATTGATTTTCTTATTGACATTACCAACTTCCGGAGAATCAAGGCTGATTGATGTATCCGGAGCAGCTCTTTCAACCATTGCCTGAGAATAAGCTTGCGAGGTAACAGACGCAGCCGAGGATTGAGTTTCATTGTTTTGATTTTCGAATTTTTGAGGAGCCGCAGTGACAGTTTTCTGTGCTGTAGTAGTATCATCCGGCTTTATTGCAGATACAACAGCGGAAAAACAGGAAACTAAAAGTGCTGCACCTAAAATAGTGATCATTAACCTTTTTTTCATAAAAATCATCCTTTCTAGAATTTATATATTACCAATAATAATTAAACCTCATTTCCGCAAGATCCTTTGCCATTACACACTAAATCTTGCACATAATGCACACGATGTTTGTTTCTTATGTACAATTATATGAAAAAAATAATAAAAAATCAATTAGCAAAATTCACAAAATAAGTATTTAATTATGAGAGAAAAATTTACACTTGACCGTTCGGTATCAAAAAACGACCGCTCAGTAATCGCTGTTAAAAAAATATTATTGCAGTCAAATTTGTTATTATTATTGACAGAAGTAATTATATAAAAAGATCCGCTGCCCCAAGAAAGAGCAGCGGATATGGAAAAATATCAATTTTTTGAAGTTATTTTCTTTTCGGTACCGTTGAGAATACGGCGAATATTATCCTTGTGTTTAATAATAATAGAAAGTCCTATAATGAAAGTAATAGTGAAAACACAAATAATAAACATAGGCGTTGTTAAGCTTATTGGAGAAAGAGTAGGGAACGAAGCGGAACTGTCGAGAAGTCTGATTCCTGCCGTTGCAAACGGATAGAAGAAAGCGCACAGCAAAGAGCATTTTGAGATTGTTTTTGTCAGAATAAAGAATACTGCAAAAATGATAAGCTCAATTATAAGAACTCTCCAGTCAGTCATAATAATGACCGAAGCAGTCGTAACAACACCTTTACCGCCCTTGAATTTATAGTAAATAGGGAACATATGTCCCAGCACGGCAAACAAGCCCGCAAGGTACATAAGTATCTCTCTTTGCATCTGTTTATCTGTACTGTCCCAATTAAATGTGAGGATAAAGGGAATTAGTATAGAAATAACACCTTTAAGAAAATCACCTACAAAAGTTATTATAGCCGGTACTTTTCCGACACATCTCAGAACATTTGTAAAACCGGCATTACCGCTGCCCATTTTTCTTATATCCTCATGCTTTACGATTGCGGTAACAATGATCGAGGTATTCACGCTGCTTATCAGATATGCACCGATACATGAAATAATGATATAGACCCAACTGTTAGTAATTAAATCCGAAAGTAATTCCAAAACACTCATCCCTTTTAATTATTGCATTAAAATTATACAACGATAAACGGAATAAATCAACATGAATAATATATAATAAGTTGTCAAGATTTGCAGGAAATTAGTTTATTATTTTTTCAGAGAATAAAGATAGTATTTTCAATTATATCAGCGTTTTTCATCGTCACGCTCGCGGATAATAAAGCGTATCGGCGTACCCTGCATACCGAAGGTTTCACGTATACGGTTTTCGAGATAACGCTGATAAGAAAAATGGAACAGTTCAGAATTATTTACAAAGAAAACGAATGTAGGCGGTTTTACAGAAGCCTGAGTCACATACATAATTTTCAGTCTTCTTCCTTTATCGGTAGGGGGCTGGACCCTTGCAGTTGCATCCGCAAGAAGATCGTTCAGCATACCGGTCGTGATTCTCATTGCAGCCGAATTAACGACCGTAATGATCAGTTCAAAAAGTCTGTCAAGACGCTGACCTGTTTTTGCAGAGATAAAAATAAACGGAGCGTAGGACATATAAGAAAACTCGGTTTCAAGCTTTTTACGGTATTCGTTCATAGTGTTGTTGTCTTTTTCAACAGCATCCCATTTGTTAACAGCAATAATACAAGCCTTGCCCGATTCGTGCGCAAGACCGGCAATTTTAGTATCCTGCTCAGTAACGCCTGTCACAGCATCAATCATTATTACGCACACATCGCTGCGTTCGATGGCCATTTTTGCGCGTATAACGCTGTATTTTTCGACAGCGTCATCAATTTTGCTTTTTCTTCTTAAGCCTGCCGTATCAGTAAGACGAAATTTACCGAAATTATTTTCTACTACAGAATCTATACTGTCGCGTGTAGTACCGGCAATATTTGAAACGATACAGCGGTTTTCACCTGTTATTTTATTTACAAGCGAGGATTTACCGGCATTAGGTCTTCCTATAATTGCAACATTGATACATTCATCCTCTTCGTCGTCAACAGAGGTTTCAGGGAGATATTCAAATACTGCATCAAGCAGATCGCCGGTACCGTGTCCGTGTACTGAGGAAACCTGTATCGGGTCGCCTAGACCGAGGTTGTAGAATTCGTAGAAATTCGGATCAGGTTCTCCTATTTTATCGCATTTATTAACGCAAAGAACGACCGGTCGGCCGCTTTTTTGCAGCATAGCTGCAACCTCCTGATCAGTTGCCACGACTCCGCTGTTTATATCTGTCACAAGGACAATTACATCAGCCGCATCAATAGCAAGCTCAGCCTGTCTGCGCATTTGTTTCAGGATAATATCATCCGAATAAGGTTCTATTCCGCCAGTATCTATCACAGTCAGGCAGCGGTTTCTCCATTCGCACTGACCGAAGATTCTATCTCTTGTAACGCCGGGCGTATCATCGACAATAGCGATACGTTCGCCGATAAGCTTGTTAAAGAGAGTTGATTTTCCGACATTAGGTCTGCCGACTATCGCTATTACAGGATTTGCCATAAAACATTCCTCCTTGTAATCGGGTATAAAAATAATAGAGAAGGATTTCTCCTTCTCTACTGTCTGCAAAAAGCGATTATGCCTCTACATTGAGTACTACTCTGCCCTTATACATACCGCAAGCTGAGCAAGCCTTATGAGCGAGCTTATATTCGCCGCAGTTAGGACAAGTAACGAGTGCAGGAGCGTTAAGCTTCCATACTGATGATCTTCTCTTATCTCTTCTTGCTTTAGAAGTCTTTCTCTTAGGTACTGCCATTTCAATAACCTCCTTGAAAATAAAGTACAAAAATCATTCTTCAAGCAGCTTAGCAAGAGCTGCTAATCTTGGGTCAGGTTCCGTTTGGGGACAGCTGCACTTACCCATATTAAGATTTTTTCCGCACTTTGGACACAAGCCCTTACAGGAATCCTTACAGAGGAACTTTGACGGAAGCTCCAAAAGAAT
>CACYDC010000121.1 GCA_902773025.1 uncultured Ruminococcus sp. | reverse complement strand
AGTGTGCTGGAATAGGCAGACAGGCACGTTTGAGGGGCGTGTGTTTCACGACGTATGGGTTCAAGTCCCATCACTCGCACCAAAGCGGAAATCCTGACACGAGAGTGGCAGGATTTCTGCTTTGTATTATTCATTTTTAAATTTTAAGTTATTTCGTGTCAGGTAAAGTATCCGCCAAGTTAAGTACAATTTTGATGTTTGTTAAAAGAAAATTTTAATAGCTGTTATGTAATGAAGATGCTTTACCGATTAAATGTAACTTCACTTTCCCTTGTTGCGTTTACTTTGAAAATTCAAGAATTCGAGAATTGCAATATAAAAATATAAAAATTTATTATTTTCCCTTGACAAACATATCAGTTTATGATATACTGTTATAGTACTTTTGAGGTACTAAATATCGCGGAGTGGAGCAGCTTGGTAGCTCGTCGGGCTCATAACCCGAAGGTCGTTGGTTCAAGTCCAGCCTCCGCAACCACAGTAATGATCAGGCTTTCAGGATTTTTGAGAGCCTGATTTTTCATGCAAAAAAGTTTTAGAGCACTAAAAATAACCGCGAATTGACTGGCAGCCGGTTACAATGTTAGTGTAAAATGATTCGGGAGTTTTAAAAGACATTGTCACATGACTGATACATTGTTACGCTTTTCACGCAGCACCGCGGGAACAACTCACAAACTCTTGACACGCAGTGAGCGCAGCGAACGAAATTGCGAACACGACACCGGCGTCACGCCGGCCGGTTACAATATTGTAGTTGAAAAGTTCGACAAAAAATTATATAATACATGTATGTAATTTGCATATAAACAAATAATTTTCAGGAGAACTGAAGTGGGGTGAACAGGTTTGAGCATTAAAACAGAAAAGAAAAAGAACAATGTTGCTTTGACTGTTCTCATCCTTACACTGATCATTTTGATTGCAGGTGTTCTATCTATAATAACTTTTGTTAATCTTAATAAGAAGGATGCCGATAGTAAAAAGTATACCGCTTCATTTGTTACTAAAGAGGTTGCAAAAAAAATGAGTTACGATAACCTCTCTGAAATATCATCATCCGGTATCAATAAGTATTATGATATACCCGATGGAATAGTTGCGGATTCTTCAATGTATATTTCTACGAGATCGGATAATTTCAACGAGATAGCCTGCTTCAGACTCACTGATGAAACTAAACAAGAAGAGCTTATAAAAATAATTGAAAAATATATTAACGATAAAAAGCTGACCTATCAGAATGTAAATGAAAAAGCATATTCTATTGCTAATGCAGCAAAGACAGAAGTATCATATCCATATGTTTTTGTTGCCATCTCATCTGACAGTGATGCTGCAATTAACGCTTTCAGAAGTATCGTTGATTCTTCTTCATCTGACAAGAAGAAAATAGGTCAGAAGTAAAATATGAATACAAGCAATATGCCCGGAAGGAACGTATATTCCTTCCGGGCAATTTTAACGCTGAACGTCTATATTACTTTATAATGCTGATACCGTCCATTTCCTCCGGCTGAGGTAGTCCGAGAAGCTTAAGCATTGTCGGGGCAATATCTGCCAGCCTGCCGCCGTCACGAAGCTCACAGGGATGATTTACTACTACAAAAGGTACAAGATTTGTTGTATGAGCAGTAAACGGTTCGCCGGCTTCATCTATCATTCTGTCTGCGTTGCCGTGGTCTGCCGTGATCAATACGATACCGTCCATTTTTTCAACAGCCTTTACGACCTGTCCTACACAGTCGTCTACAGCTTCAACAGCCTTGACAGCTGCTTCAAATACACCGGTGTGACCTACCATATCGCAGTTTGCATAATTGAGGATAATAACATCGTATTTTCCGCTTTCTACTCTCTCGAGGACATTTTTAGTAACCTCATATGCGCTCATTTCCGGCTGAAGATCATATGTAGCTACCTTCGGTGAAGGGATAAGGCATCTGTCCTCGCCCTCACTGACATTTTCAACACCGCCGTTAAAGAAGAATGTAACATGAGCATATTTTTCTGTTTCTGCGATACGAAGCTGAGTAAGGCCCTTCTGAGAGATATATTCGCCGAACATATTTGTCAGCTTCTGCGGCTTGAATGCGATATCGACATTCGGCATTGTTGCATCATACTGAGTCATACATACATATGTGAGTGGGAAGAAGCCGTTTCTTCTTTCAAAACCGCTGAATTCCGGGTCTACGAATGTACGTGTAATTTCTCTGGCTCTGTCGGGTCTGAAATTATAGAATACAACAGAGTCGCCGCTTTTGATCGTTGCATTTTCTACACAAACCGTAGGAATTACGAATTCGTCCGTGACACCGTCCGCATATGAAGCGGTAATAGCTTCAACAGCGTTTTCAGCTTTATTGCCCTCGCCGTAAACGAGCGCTGCATAAGCCTTATTTACTCTGTCCCAGTTATTATCTCTGTCCATAGCATAATAACGGCCGGAAATGGTTGCAATCTGACCAAGACCTATTTCCTCAAGCTTTGCCTGACACTGTTCGATATAATCCTTTGCGCTTGAAGGCGGCACATCTCTGCCGTCAAGGAAAGCATGGACATATACATTCTTAACACCCATAGTCTTTGCCATTTCAACAAGGCCGTAGAGGTGCGTATTATGGCTATGTACTCCGCCGGGGGAAAGAAGTCCCATAAAATGCAGTGCCTTACCGTCCTGAGCAGCATTTGTCATAGCCTTTACAAGGGCCTCATTCTTAAGAACGCTGCCGTCCTTGATAGCCTTTGTTATTCTTGTAAGCTCCTGATAAACGACACGTCCTGCGCCGATATTTGTATGACCGACCTCGCTGTTGCCCATCTGACCGTCCGGCAGACCGACATCCATTCCCGATGCTGCGATCAACCCCCAGGGATTAGTCGAAAAAATATGCTCCATATTCGGTTTTTTTGCTGTGCGGATAGCATTGCCGTAATTTGTTCCGATACCGAAACCGTCCAGTATCATTAATACTAATGGTTTTTTCATTGTTATTATTCTCCTTTTTATTTCAGACTAAGATCATACATAAATAGTAACGCCGTTTTCTACAGGTCTGCCTATGTATTTTTTCCAATTCATATTCATAGGACCTACACTTTTGATTTTTTCAACTCCCAATATATCCACTTCTTTTTCTACTTCAGTATAACATTCAAGATATTCCATTTCTCCGGTTTTTAAATTAAAACGCTGACCGGAAGGATCATCACTTTCCACATTTTCACCCTTAGTTATAGTTTTCCAGGCTTTAAATCTGTTTCTGTCAGAAATATACAGATAATCTCCGGCAACACTCATCCAGTTTACACCGGTTTGCGCAGAAAGCTTTGTAAACAGCGCTTTTTTCTCTCCAGTTGCAATTGACATAGAATAAAATGTATTTCCTGATGCACTGTTACAATACATCTGTCCGTCCTGGTAATATATAGTTCCGGAAGCAGTGTCAACGTAATAATCAGAAACAGACTCAGTTATTACCTGCTGAGGCTGACCGCCGCTAAGTGAAAGCTTATAAAGGTAAGTATCCTCAGAATTATTCTCTGCGATATAATAAAGGTCGTTATTTACTATTTCAAGACGTCCGACAGCTCTGGTCCACAATTCACTATCCGTCAAATTAGAATACGGCGCAATATCAGCAAGCTTCTGCTTATCGGTTCCGTCAGTTTTTACTTTATAGATACCCATTCTTCCTTTATCGGCAGAATAGTTTTCCTTGCCGTCCAGGGTATATCCGCTGTCCGCATAATAAATATAGCCGTCCTTGAGCGCTATCGAGCAGGCTGTGATATCATTCATTATTTCCATGCCCTTGCCGTCTTTTGAAAATCTGCCCACTATATAATTCAGTTTTTTATACGAATTAAAGTGTTCATTACCGCACGAATGATCGAAATAAATATACCCGTCACCGCCGTCGCTCCAATCAGAACTCCGGTACTTCATATAATCAGAAATTTCTTTAATATCCTCTTCAGAATATGATGAGCCTAATTTTGCTTTCACAGGTCCAACCCATGATCCTTCATCATAAAGAATAGTTCTCTTGACATTTGTCGTATCACTCAGATCATAATGATAAATCTGTGTGTAATTTGACAACTCGCCCGATATAGCTTCATTACCATTTATGATACTTCTTTTACAGTCTAATGTAAATGCCTTTGTGATATTCTCGGACCCCGGGATAGGCGAATCACTCGTTTCCGATTTTTCTTCAGCCAGACATGGGAAAGAAGGCTTATCGGGGTCGGTAATATCAATAAGAACGGTTCCATTATTATAAATTACTCTATCATTGACATTAAAAGTATTTTTGTACTGAGTGGAATAATCCTGAGTACCGGAATTACATCCGGCAAACATTGACACGGACGTAACAGCCGCAAGCGATAATGCGCAAATACTTTTTTTCATAATGTTTTCTCCTTTGTAATACAACGAAAATATCGGGTGAAAAAATCCTCCCGATATTTCCTCGTATAATACTATTCTCAAATAAACAACAGACAACTTTAGTATAAATCACTGTCGGCTTTTGCAGTGGCAAAAGCCTTAAATGATAGTATTACAGGGACCCCCGGCGAGGGTCCCTGAACCCCCTGCGCTTTTTGGGAGTAAGAAGGTTTCGCACTCTGCGGAGTGCGACCAGGGGCGCTGCCCCATGGACCCCGCGGCCTTTGAAAAGGCCGGCGAAACTTTGTATTTTTGTCGTTTTTTATGCGATAATAGTATAAATCATAATTGTTTTTCTCAGCCCTTGCTTGCCTCGTCAAGCAGAACACCGAAATCAGCAGCCTTGAGCGATGCACCGCCGATCAGACCGCCGTCAACATCTGACTGAGCGAGAAGCTCGGCAGCATTCTTGGGATTCATTGATCCGCCATACTGGATTGTAACTGCATCAGCCGTAGCCTGATCATAAAGCTTAGCAAGAGTAGCACGGATAAATGCGCAAACCTCCTGAGCCTGTTCAGCAGAAGCAGTTTTGCCTGTGCCGATCGCCCATACCGGCTCATATGCGATAACAGTCTTCTTGATATCCTCAGCGGAAACACCTGCTAAATCAAGCTTTACCTGTCTTGAAATAACCTCCTCGGTTATATCAGCTTCTCTTTCCTCGAGAACCTCTCCTACACATACGATCGGCTTAAGACCTGCTGCAAGCGCAGCCTTTGTTCTGAGATTTACGGTTTCATCTGTTTCACCGAAATACTGTCTTCTTTCACTATGACCGATGATAACATATTCAACACCGATCTCTGTAAGCATTGCAGCAGAAATTTCTCCTGTATATGCGCCGCTCTCCTTGAAATGTACATTCTCTGCGCCAACCTTTATATTGGTACCCTTTGTCAGCTCAACAGCTGTTTCAAGGTTAGTAAACGGTACACAGATAACAACACCGCAGCTTGCCTTTTCTGCAATAGGCTTAAGCTCTTCGATCAAAGCCTTAGCCTCGGGACGAGTTTTGTTCATTTTCCAGTTACCGGCAATAATAGCCTGTCTGAGTTCCTTATTCATTGTAATTACTCCTCTGCAATATTATTTTATTCTGAAAAATAACGGGGCGGAAAACATCCTACCCCGTCATCATAAAACCTTAGTTATTCTGAAAAAAGCAGAACATTATGCATTGATCAGTCTTTGTCATTAAGGCAAGCTATACCCGGAAGAACCTTACCCTCAAGGAATTCCAGAGACGCACCGCCGCCTGTTGAGATATGAGTCATTCTGTCAGCATAGCCAAGCTTTTCAACTGCTGCAGCAGAGTCGCCGCCGCCGATGATAGAAATTGCGCCGCTTTCAGCAACAGCCTTTGCAACCGAGATAGTACCTGCTGCAAAGTTTTCCCATTCGGAAACACCCATCGGGCCGTTCCATACTACAGTACCTGCACCATCGAGAGCTCTTGCGAATTTCTCTCTTGTCTTAGGACCGATATCAAGCCCCATCCAGTCTGCTTCAATCTGATCTGACTGTACAGTTTTGAATTCTGTATCAGGCTTATATTCCTTACCAACTACTGTATCCTCAGGAATAAGGAAGTTAACGCCCTTATCCTTAGCCTTTGTCATAATATCCTTAGCAAGCTCGACCTTATCAAGCTCACAGATAGAAGTACCTGTGCTGTAGCCCAGAGCCTTCATGAAGGTATAAGCCATACCGCCGCCGATGATGAGGGTGTTGACCTTATCGAGAAGGTTTGTGATAACGCCGATCTTATCTGAAACCTTAGCGCCGCCGAGAATAGCGACAAAAGGTCTTTTCGGCTCAGTAAGAGCGCCGCCCATTACTGTGATCTCCTTCTGAATGAGGTAGCCGCAAACTGCCGGCAGATAATCAGCAACACCTGCGGTTGAAGCATGAGCTCTGTGAGCTGTACCAAACGCATCGTTTACATAAATTTCAGCAAGTGAAGCAAGCTCTTTTGAGAACTCAGGATCGTTCTTTTCCTCTTCCTTATGGAAACGAACATTTTCGATGAGCTCAACTTCGCCGTCCTGAAGAGAAGCAGCGATACTCTGAGCGCTTTCTCCTACAACATCCTTAGCCATTTTAACTTCAAAGCCGAGAGCGTTTGAAAGATAAGCAGCAACGGGAGCGAGTGAATACTTCATATTAAATTCGCCCTTCGGACGTCCGAGATGTGAGCAGAGGATAACCTTTGCCTTATTGTTGATAAGATACTTGATCGTTTTGAGAGCCTCATCGATTCTCTTAGGGTCAGAGATATTGCCCTCACCGTCAAACGGAACATTAAAGTCACAGCGTACAAGAACCTTCTTGCCTGCTACATCGATATCCTCAACGGTTTTTTTGTTAAGATAGTTCATTTCATTTACATCCTTTCCCCGGCGATATGCCGGTACGGTTTTTCACAGCCGTTTTATCACTCCTGCTTTTCAGACAAGCAATCAGGCAAAAGCTTTATCCGCAATAATACATAAACAAAACAAAATCGATTTTTGTATAACAGGACATATTTGCCCGGCGGCTGATATATACTCCGTACGGATAAAAATTTCCGCACAAGTATATTATGCTCTCTGCGGCGTGATAAAAATCAAACTGCCGCAGTATAAGCTTACACCACTATTTTATACTATTTCTGTCTTTTTTTCAATAGGAAAAACAAAATATTTTGGTTATTTTGGTTATAGTATCAGCTGTAATCAGAAAAAAATTTCCCCGATGGATCACTGCGGATCCGCCGGGGAAGATCAGATATCAGAAAAGTGACAGCTTGACTATAGTTTTAGGCGATACTGCTCCGAGTATGCCGTCCATTTCTTTGATAGCGAAGGAAACGTAATTATCGGGGTTATTATAATCCTTTGATATTCCGTCATCCTCATACATGATATATTCTATATTATCATCCGTATAGGCAATGATCTCAAACATTGATGTATCGAGATTATCCGTACATTGAGCAGTACGGCAAAGCGGCAGAAGTTTATTTTTGCGTACAAAAAGCGGTACTTCATTGATCCCTGCCTGTATGTAATGCAATCCCTTTTTCATGATCTGATAGCGTCGGATAGAAGACGACCTGAATACTACGAGAAGCATATCCTCAGGAAGATAAACATATCTGCCTACGGCATTCTGTTCATAGATCGGAGCGATCATAATACTTTCTCCGACAATAAGCTGATCCTCAACGGTACGCGCAAAGTTATCTGAAGGATACTCAAATGAAAGAGGTTTGAACATCATATCATTATTAAGGCAAGCCTTCATATATTCGCTGTAAAGATACGGTATCAGGCTATAGCGTATAGAAATAATACTTCTGAAATCCTCTGTATCGCCGAAGCTGAAGCATTCCTGTTTTCTGGTGCCAATAGCGCTGTGGTTGCGCATAAGGGGAGTAAAAATACCGAATCCAAGCCAGCGCATAAGCAGATCTCTCGTACAGTTGCAGCCGAATCCGCCGAGATCGGCGCCGCTGTATAAGAAGCCGCACATATTCAGCGAAGGCATCATTTTTATATTAAGCAGCAGATGTGACCACCATGACTGGTTATCTCCTGTCCATACGCCTCCGTATCGATGACTTCCTATGTATGATGATCTTGAAAACAGCAGTATTCTCTTATTTGGTGAAAGCTGTTCGAAGGCTTCGCCGGCTGCTCTTGTCATATTTGCGCCATAGAGGTTATGTACCTGATCATGACGGACGATTCTGCCGTCCATGTTATGGTAAAAGCTTTCATAGTCCTTCATTCTGTTGGAAAGGCCTGTGAGTTTATCTTTAAGTTCAAAAAATTTACCCGGATCGTTAGTTTCAAAATCAAACTCACTAATATATTGTTTTGCTTCAGCAATACCTTCTTCGGTATAGAACATTGCAGGCTCGTTCATATCATTCCAAAAGCCCTCGATACCGCTGTCTATAAGCACCTTATATTTTGAACCGAACCACATTCTCGCATTCGAGTTCATAAAATCGGGGAAATGAGTTTTTCCGGGCCATACGCCGGCAACAAAATCACTGCCGTCGGCTTTTTTACAGAAAAGCTGATACTGTCTGCCTTCTTCATAAATATCGTAACCGGGTTCGATCTTTACACCGGCATCTATTATAGGCACAAGACGGACACCGGCTTCCTTCATTTCTTTGACAAATTCAGGAAATCCGGGAAATCTTTCATTATTCACGGTAAAGTCCTTATACCCGTCCATATAATCAATATCAAGGTAAACCGCATCGAGAGGAATCCCGTTTTCCCTATGATGTTTAACAACATCTCTTATTTCATCCTCACTCATATAGCTCCAGCGGCTCTGCTGAAAGCCGAAAGCCCATTTCGGAGCGATATAACTTCTGCCGATCATTTCCCTGAATTGTTTAACTATATCGTATGCGCTTTTTCCCTCAATTATATAAACCGTAAAATCCGGACAACCTGGTTCAATATTAAGCATATCATGAGCGGTATAACCGATATCGAATTTAACCTCGCTTGCGCAGTCAACGAAAATACCCACACTTATCATGCCGGTTATCACGATAAAATTATGCGCACCGTAGAGTGACTGTTTATCTTCAGTCTGATTAGGTTCATCGGAGCAGAAGCTGCGGTACAGTCCGCCTCTTTTATTAAGCCCCCTGTTTGCTTCTCCCAGGCCATATACGATATCATCGTTTTCCATAGAATAATTAAGGATAATTTTTCCGTTCATTTCAAGTTCAGTGAGATACTGTATCGTGCCTTCTGTCTGCTCAATCGGAGCAATAACAGCAGGAGTTGGTATAGGATTGCCATAAACATACTTTTTAATCATACTTGCCCCTCTTTCTTTTGTGAGAATATACATTAACCTATATTGTAACATAGATTTTATTATTATTCAATCACCAAAAACGATTATATTTACAATTTTTGATATAATTTCTATTAATTTCTTTGTTAAGTACCTATAATCTGAGCAGGATGAGAATTGACTAAAAGCGCATTTCACTATCAGTAGTTGCTTTAAGATGACAGTTTTAGCAAAAGCGCCCATAGTTTATGTATGTTTAAACAAGCCACGGAAATTAATTTCCATTATTTAAAATAAACACAAGTTTTTTTGGACCGGCGTGCCGCCGGTGTCATATTCGCGTAGCCGCTCACTACGTTCGCTACAAATCTGCGTTGCCGTGTTGACGATTTTTAGGTTTTGTGGTATAATACAATAGGTTAATTTTATTTTTAACGGGAAGGTGACTAACTGTGAGTACAGGGAAAATACTCGTTGTGGATGATGATATAAATATTTGTGAACTGCTCAGGCTTTATATAGAAAAAGAAGGCTTTAATGTCATTATTGCTAATGACGGAGGTCAGGCTGTTACAAAATTCAAAACCGAAAAACCGGATCTTGTAATGCTGGATATAATGCTTCCGGTACTCGACGGCTGGCAGGTCTGCAGGGAAATACGTAAAACTTCTCAGTGCCCTATAATAATGCTTACAGCAAAGGGTGAAGTTTTTGATAAGGTTCTCGGTCTTGAACTGGGGGCTGATGATTATGTTGTAAAACCGTTTGAAACAAAAGAAATCGTTGCCCGTATAAAAGCAGTCCTTCGCAGAGTCGGCGATAATACACCTGCTGTTGAAGAACAAACAGGCAAAAAAGAAGTGAGCTACGATAAGCTCGTGATAAATCTTACTAACTATGAACTCAGAGTAAATAATGAACAGATAGATACTCCACCTAAGGAAATGGAGCTTATTTACCACCTTGCAAGCAATCCGAACAGGGTTTTTACAAGAGATCAGCTTCTCGATGAAGTGTGGGGATTCGATTATTACGGCGATTCACGTACAGTAGATGTACATGTAAAAAGACTCAGGGAAAAGCTTGAGGGAGTGTCGGATAAATGGGCTTTAAAGACCGTATGGGGAGTAGGTTATAAATTTGAGGTTAAAGAATAATATCTCGGGAGTAAAGGGCTTTTTGCACAGGAAATGGAAAAAAGTATCTTCCTTTCTTCCGACCAGAGTGTATTACAAACAATCATTGTTTATAAAATATCTTAGCGTCAGCCTTATTATCGTGTTTCTGAGCTTTCTGACATTGGGTGTTATTCTTACCCTCGTTCTGTCAAACTACTGGACAAACCAACAAATTATTGCGCTTGAACAGAAAACTCAGTCTTTGGCGGAATATACGGTCAAACGTTTTTCTTTACGTACTGTGGGCGGAGGAAAAAATATAACCCTGAGTGTTGCGGATCCTGTATCGTTCCAGGAAGCAATCGACGCAATGGCAACAACCGATAATCTCGACATAATTATACTGGATTATGACGGAAAGGTGAAATCAACATCTTTTTCTTCAGGCGAAAGAACTATACATGCCAATTCGTTTACAAGAAATTCTGTGGTCAAGCAATCACACGAAACCGGAAAGTTTTCATCAAAGGGAACTCTTGACGGTTTTTATAAATCTGACAGGTATATTGTTGCGCTGCCGCTGTATTTCAGACAAAATGAAAACGATGTCGGAAAATATCCGCTTGAGATAAATGCCGGCGCCATTATCGTAAGTACTGATAACGATTCTATGTCAAATATAACCGAAATGGTGTCAAGATGGTTTATACTGTCAGCAGTTGTGGCGCTTTCGTTTTCGATACTCGCGATAAGTATTTTTTCATATAATATGGTCAAGCCTCTTAAGCAAATGGCGCAGGCTGCCAAACAATTCGGTAAGGGCGATTTTTCAGTCAGAGTAAACGAATCGACTAACGATGAAATAGGTGAGCTTGCTGTTTCATTCAATAATATGGCTGAATCGCTTTCGTCATCTGAAATAACCAGAAAAAGCTTTATTGCTAATGTTTCTCATGAACTTAAAACCCCAATGACGACAATTTCCGGATTTATCGACGGTATTCTTGACGGAACAATACCGGCTGAAAAACACAGCTACTATCTCAATATAGTATCAAATGAAGTAAAACGTCTTTCAAGACTGGTTCACTCAATGCTGAATCTTTCAAGAATCGATAACGGAGAACTTAAAGTGAATTTCCAGAATTTTGACCTGTTCAATACACTCGTGACGATTGTAATAACCTTTGAACAGGAAATAGATAAGAAGAATATAGAAATAAGAGGCCTGGACAGCATTAATCCGGTTAATGTATACGGCGATAAGGATCTTCTGCATCAAGTAATATATAATCTTATCGAAAATGCTGTTAAGTTTACCGATGAAAACGGATATATCGAATTTGAAATTGAGGAACATTCCTCAAGGGTGATATTCCGTGTAAAAAACAGCGGTCAGGGAATAAAAAAATCCGAGATACCGCTTGTATTTGACAGATTCTATAAAACAGATAAATCACGAAGTAAGGACAAAAAGGGTCTGGGACTTGGTTTGTATCTGGTACGAAGCATTATCCGTAAGCACGGCGGAGAAATAAATGCACAGAGTGAATACGGCGAGTATACGCAGTTTGAATTTTATATACCCAAAAAACAGGAAAAAAAGATGAATAATCCTTGACCCGGGGGTGATATGATGACAGGTCAGTTCGGAAATAATAATCAGCCGATGAATACTGGATATGGTTTCTATTCACCTTATCCATATAGAAATCAGCCTTCTTATCCGCAAAACGGACCGCAGTTTGATCCGCATATGTATTACGGAATGATTCCCGTACAGTATAAAAATATCCGTTATAAGTTAAGGGTGTGGCTGATAAGTATAATTGGCGCAATAGCAATAATCATATTGTCTTTGGTATTGTTTGGCGTAGCCGGGGGATATGACTCGGATAACATCAATACGGATTCGTCAGAAAATAAAACAGATCAGTTAGTTAATGACGGAATAATATCGGCAGCTCCGTCTGCCGGGCCGGACATTAACGGACCGCAGATATCTGCGGTTGAAACGCCGGATGATGATTCTGCTGAAACCGCGGTGGCAAATAAGGTTTATGATAAGACAGCGCCGTCTATTGTTTGCATAACCTCATATGAGGGCGGAAAGGATTATACGCTTGATGCAATTGCCGAGGGCTCAGGAATAATACTGACACAGAACGGATATATCGCAACCAACAGCCATGTTGTTGATGACAGTACCAAAACCGGCGTTATGGTTACTCTGTATGATAATACACAGTATCTTGGTACGATAATAGGCGTTGATTCCAGGACCGATATCGCTGTCATTAAAATAGACGCTCAAAATCTGCAGCCGGCTGAATTTGCTGATTCTGACAAGATCAAGATCGGGCAGCAGGCATTTGCTATGGGAAATCCCGGAGGTTCTGAATTTGCAAATTCTCTGACAAAGGGAGCAGTATCTGCAATAAACAGGATTCTCTCAGGAGCATATGTAAGATATATCCAGACAGATGCAGCGATAAATCCCGGTAATTCAGGAGGCGCGCTGATCAACGAATATGGTCAGGTCATAGGCATGAATACAGCAAAGTTAGCGGCGGTTGAGTTTGAAGGTATGGGATTTGCGATACCGAGCAATACAGTAATATCTATTGTCAACAAGCTGATAAAATACGGTTATGTAAATGACAGAGCAGCACTTGGAATCGAATGTAAAACCTGTACGCTGTATATGTCGAAAGCAAATAATGTTCCGCAGGGAGTCCGGATATCGAAGATAAACAGTGACAGTCCCATTTCAAAAACTGATGCTGAGGTAAATGATATAATAACAGCCCTGAACGGTGTAACAGTGACCTCTACAATTGAGCTGACTGAGCAGTTGAGCAAGTACAAGCCTGATGATACAATTACCCTTACGCTTTATCGTCCGGCAGAAAAGAATTCCAAGTCATACAGCTTTGATATTTCTGTAAAACTTATATCGAACAAATAATACTGAAAACTTCATAATAAATCAAAAACCCGTACAAGCTAGGCTTGTACGGGAAATTTAATTTTTGCTGTTTATTAAACAAATTATTTTATAATTATTTTATAACTCTTACGCGGATAACACCGTCAATTGCAGCAATTTTCTCCGCAGCAGCAGCGTCAACGTCATTAGCTACATCGAGAATCGTGTAAGCATAGTCCTTCTTTGATTTGCTGTCCATGCTTTCAATATTGTTACCTGTTTCAGACAGAGCTGCTGTAACAGTTGTCAGAATGCTCGGAACATTTTTATGAATCACGCAAACTCTTTCTTTGCCTGCGCGCGGCATTGAAACAGCCGGAAGTGTTACAGAGTTTCTGATATTGCCGTTCTCAAGATAATCCTTGACCTCATCAGCTGCCATTTCGGCACAATTGTCCTCAGATTCAGGTGTAGAAGCACCGAGATGAGGTGTTACGATAACACCCTTTACACCAATGATATCATCTGTTGCGAAGTCTGTTGTATAAGCTGCGACCTTACCGCTTTCAATAGCAGCAACGACATCAGATGATACTACGAGATCTGCGCGTGAATAGTTTATGATACGCACGCCGTCCTTCATTTTTGCAATACTGTCAGCATTGATAACACCCTTTGTATCCGGAGTAAGCGGAACATGAACAGTAATGTAATCGCTGTCTGCGAATATTTCATCGAGAGAAACAACGTGTCTTACCTTATGAGAAATTCTCAGAGCGTTGTCTACTGAAAGAAACGGATCATATCCGATAACATTCATACCAAGCGCAACAGCGGCGTTAGCTACAAGAATACCGATCGCTCCAAGTCCTACTACACCCAGAGTCTTGCCCTTAAGCTCAGGACCTACAAACTGACTCTTGCCCTTTTCTACCATTTTGCCTACAGCGTCGCCGTTGCCCTTAAGAGTTTTAGCCCACTCTATACCGCCCACAACATCACGGCTGGAAATAAGCATAGCAGTAAGAACAAGCTCTTTAACAGCATTTGCATTTGCGCCCGGAGTATTGAATACGACAATACCCTTTTCAGCGCATTTATCAAGCGGAATATTGTTTACGCCTGCGCCTGCTCTTGCTATAGCGAGAAGGCTTTCGGGCATTTCCATATCATGCATAGCTGCGCTGCGGACAAGTATCGCATCAGGAGCCTGTACATCGTCAGCAACAGTATAGTTATCTCCGAGTCTGCAAAGGCCTGCTGCGGAGATCTTATTCAGTGTCTGAATATTGAACATTATTAATCACCCTTTTATTATATGTAAAGTGCGGAAATAATGTCAGTATGATCATACGGTAACGCCATTAAGAAAAGAAATTAATTCCTGTGATGTTACGCAAATAATACTGACATTCCGCTTTATGAATTTCAAATGTTGCGTGCTTCAAATTCGCCCATGAATTTAACGAGCTTTTCTACACCCTCAACAGGCATAGCATTATAGATAGAAGCTCTCATGCCGCCAACCGAGCGATGACCCTTAAGGTTAACGAAATCATTTTCGGTAGCTTCCTTAACGAATTTTGCATCAATATCTTCGTTTCCTGTAATAAACGGAACATTCATAAGAGAACGGTCCTCAGGAACAACCGTACCCTTGAAAAGCTTGGAATTATCAAGGAAATTATAAAGGATAGCAGCCTTTTTCTCATTGATCTCCTTCATTTTCTCCAGACCGCCGATATCATTTTTGATCCATTCAAGAACCAGCTTAGCCATATATATTGTATAGCAGGGCGGAGTATTGAACATTGAGCCGTTATCTGCATGAGTCTGGAAATTGAGCATTGTCGGAGTAATATCCATTGCATGACCGATAAGATCCTCACGGATAATAACGATCGTAAGACCTGCGGGAGCCATATTCTTCTGTGCGCCTGCATAGAGAATACCGAATTTTGAAACATCTATCGGTGTTGAAAGGATACATGATGATATATCGGCAACCAGCGGAACATCACCTGTATCAGGCAGCTCATGATAAACTGTACCATAGATAGTGTTATTCATACAGATGTAGAAATAATCAGCATCCTTAGTAAATGTTGAAGGATCAAGCTTCGGGATATATGAGAAAGTCTTATCCTTTGATGAAGCAACTACATTAGCCTGGATATATCTTGCAGCCTCCTTCTGAGCCTTTACAGCCCACTGGCCTGTAAGAACATAATCAGCCTTACCGCTTTTTGTACCAAGGTTCATAGGAATAGCAGCAAACTGAGTTGAAGCGCCGCCCTGAAGGAAAAGAACCTTATAGTTATCAGGAATATTCATTACTTCTCTGAGAAGTGATTCTGCGCCCTCGATAATTGTACCGTAGATTTTTGAACGGTGTGACATTTCCATTACAGACTGACCGCTGCCCTCATAATCGAGCATTTCTGCGGCTGCTTTTTCGAGAACTGACTGCGGCAGCATAGAAGGGCCTGCCGAAAAATTGTAAACTCTTTTCATTTTTATTGCCTCCATTATATTTTTGCATCCGAAGAAAGAATATTTTTGCCATCCGATGCAATGATACCCTATAATTATAATTCAAAACTAATAATAAGTCAATTATATGCAGAGAATTTTTGAAAAATTATTCATTTCTGGATATAATTGTTATCCTCATTTCTTATGTATTCAATCATTTCTTCTCTGCCCTCCGAAGTCAGCGGGAAGCTGCGTTCAGATACAATCTCATTTTTGCTTTTTTCGTAGCAATATTCTCCATGCCAGATTTTCACTGTCATAGTTTCCTCGCGCGTATCGGGGATTATTATATAATGAAACAGGTAATTGCATTCCGTATAATCATTATCATTCTGAAACCACATTATTTTGGGTAATTCTTCGCACAGCATTTTTGAACCTCCAAAAAAACAGCGCCCGAGCCATGCCCGGGCGTATTATTAATGCAATCTTTTTATCAGAGAGCAGCCTTTGCTTTTTCAACGAGTGCTGTAAAAGCCTCTGCATCTGCAATTGCGATCTCAGAAAGCATTTTTCTGTTAAGAGCAATGCCTGCTTTTTTAAGACCGTTCATAAATGATGAGTAGTTTATGCCGTTTGCCTTGCAGCCTGCGGAAATACGGGTGATCCAGAGTCTTCTGAAATCACGCTTTCTCTGCTTTCTGCCTATATATGCATAGTTGCCGCTTTTCATTACGGCTTCCTTAGCCATCTTGAAGTGTTTGCTTTTTGCACCCCAGTAACCCTTTGCAAGCTTAAGAACCTTTTTTCTTCTTTTGCGTGTTGCCAACGCACCCTTTACACGAGCCATTTTATATACCTCCGATATTCTTAGTTATTTATCTCTGACGATATTCTCAGAATTATTTGTAAGGAATAAGCTTCTTGATTGCTGCTACATTTGTCTTATCAGCAGCAACAGTCTTTCTAAGACCTCTTTTACGCTTTGTTGTCTTCTTATTAAGGATGTGTGACTTATTAGCGTGTGCACGAATTACCTTACCGTTTTTTGAGAGCTTAAAACGCTTTTTAGCTCCGCTGTGTGTCTTAATCTTTGCCATAATTAAGAACCTCCTTGAAATTTGATATTCAGCTATTTTGCTGTTTCTTTTCAACCGATATCATTTATTCGGCTTTGGTGCCAGGAACATAAGCATATTGCGCCCTTCGAGCTTTGCAGGCTTTTCTACGACTGCAAATTCCTGACAAGCGTCTGCAAATCTATTCATTATTTCGGTTCCAAGCTCAGGGTGTCCCATTTCGCGTCCTCTGAAGCGGATAGAAACCTTCACTTTATCTCCGCTTTTAATGAAGCGCTGAGTATGATTCAGCTTAGTATTGAAATCATGCGTATCGATATTGAGTGAAAGACGAACTTCCTTTATATCGACAATTTTCTGATTTTTTCTTGCTTCTTTTTCCCTTTTAGCCTGTTCAAAGCGATATTTGCCATAATCCATGATCTTACACACGGGCGGCTGTGCCTGAGGAGCTATTTTAACGAGATCGAGATTTGCTGCTTCCGCCATACTGAGAGCCTTTGAAGAAGGCATTATACCGAGCTGTGATCCGTCCGAACCTATTACACGGACTTCCTTGTCGCGAATTTCTTCGTTGATCTGAATTTCCTGCTTGCTAATGTTAAAGCACCTCCATAATAATATCACAATAATAAAGCGCGGACGACCACCCATCATCCGCGCAATAACAGCATAAATATCCCATAAAGAATTAAACACCGATATTGACCCGCAACGGACGATACCCTACAGGTGAAAGCTT